>NZ_BMPP01000008.1 GCF_014647655.1 Deinococcus malanensis | reverse complement strand
GGCGAGCCGGCGTTCTTCCTGCTGGGCACGGGTGAGCTTTGAGGGCTTCCAACCAGACATACCCGCTCAGTATAACAATGATAATTTACGCCGAGATCAATAAGTTCCCTGGCAGGCCTTTCCAGCTTCCCAACCCGGCGTCCCCCGACCAGGTCTGTCCAGGGGTCGTAGCAGCCTACCCAGAGCTCAGCGAGGTCAACCAGGGGCAGCCAGAGCGGTCCCAGAGGTGCGAAATGAAAGTCGGGAAGGGCCTGAACACGACCTGTTCAGGCTCCTACTCTTCGTCTGATTCCGTTTCCGGCCCGGCAATGGGCAGTGTGAAGTGAAAGGTGCTGCCCACCCCAACTTCCGACTCGACCCACAGCCGCCCGCCATGCCGCTCCACAATGCGTTTACACACCGCCAGCCCCACGCCGGTGCCCTTGTATTTTTCTCGGTTGTGCAGACGCTGGAACACCGTGAAGATCCGGTCGAAATACTGCCGCTCGATCCCGATTCCGTTGTCCCGGACCTGGAAGTGAAGGCACTGCCCTTCCTCCTCAGTCGAGATATGAACCGCCGGCACCACACCCGGACGCTGGAACTTGATGCCGTTGCTCACCAGGTTCTGCAGCAGTTGCCGCAGTTGCACCGGGTCTGCCTGGAGGCTGGGCAGCGGGTCCCAGGAGACGATTGCGCCGCTTTCACGCAGGTCTTCTGCCAGGTCACGGGTGATGTCTTCAAGCAGCTCGTTGGCGTCCACCAGGGCCAGCTGGTGATTTTCCGCACCCACCCGGGAAAAGGCCAACAGGTCCTGAATCAGGTTACCCATCCGTCTGGCCGCGTCCACCGTGAAATGGATGTACCGGTCGGCCTTCGGGTCCAGCTGGCCCTGGTAGCGCCGGGCCAGCAGCTCGGTAAAGCTGGTAATGGTCCGCAGAGGCTCCTGCAGGTCGTGCGAGGCGACGTAGGCGAACTGCTCCAGGTCACGGTTCGAGCGCTCCAGTTCCTCGGTCCGCTGGGCGAGCTGGGTCAGGCTGCGCGCGCCTTCAATGGCCAGACCCAGGCTGCGCACAACGCTTTCGAGCACCGCCTTGTCGATATTGGTCCAGACCCGGCTATGAAACAGGGCCACGGCAAAGACACCGACGCGCTCACCGTTGACGATGACCGGCAGCACCGCGCTGGCCGCAAAATGCCCGGTCAGTTCACCCAGGTTGTCGATGCTGGTGTCGTAGACATCCACATAGTGCGCCTGTCCCTGCGTCCAGGGAGGAAGAAAATTGCGCGTGGTCTCGTAGGGCAATCCATCCGCCGCCGCCTGCTGCAGGCCCTCATTGCCCCACTCGCCCACGATGGACCGCAGGTGCCACATTTGCCCTTCAAGTTCGTAGTAAGCCGCGTGGCCGTCGGGCAGCATGGACATCACCACTTCCTGCGCCCGGCGGATCAGTGCCACGGCGTCACTCTTGAGGGTCAGGTCGCGCGTCAGGCTGGCAAAGGCCTCCAGGGCCCTGGTCCTGGCCTCCAGTTCCGCGTTCTGCACTGCCAGCCGCTCCGACTGATCGGCCCGCTCCAGCGCCAGGTTCAGGCTGCGTCCCACGGCCCTGACCAGCGCCTTGTCGGGTTCCGACCACTGGCTGGTGTCTTTAAGCCCCACGGACAGCAGCCCCACCACCTCGCCCGCCACCATCAGCGGATAGACCGCAATGGAACCAAACTGCTCGGTTTCGCGCACCTGTTCGCGCTCCGCATTCCAGGCATCGGCAAACCGGGCTTCTCTGGCCTGAAGTGTCTGTGCGATCAAGGGCGTTTCTGACGGCAGGCCGGCGGTAATCACCGCGAGCGTCTCCTTGGGCAGGTCCGAGGTCCACTCCCGGGCCTTCCACAGACTGCCGTCGAATTCATAATAGGCTGCACTGACCCCGCTGAAGCGCGTCTGGATCACCGCCAGTGCCTGCCGGATCAGCACGGAGGTCTCTGTCTCGGTGCCGACAGCCTCGGTATAGGCCACAAAAGCGTCCAGAGACGCCGTCTGGGCCTCCAGCGCCTGCGTCCGCTGCTCGACACGCTGCTCCAGCGTGGCGTTCAGGGCCCGTACCTCCTCTTCTGCCCGCTTGAAGTCGGTGATGTCCTTGACCACTCCCAGCATGTGCTGCTTGTTGCCTTCCTGGTCTTGCAGTGCGCGCGCACGTGTCCAGATCCAGCGCTCCTCACCGTCGGCGCGGCGCACACAGCACTCGATGTCCCAGGCCTCACCCTTTTCCAGCGCGCTGCGGAACTGATGATCCACGAAGTCCCGGTGTTCCGGCACGACATGTTCCAGAAAAGTCCCGTAGGTCCAGGTCGCGTGGCCCTGGGGATAGCCGAAAATCGTGTCGTGCCGCAGCGAACGCCATGAAGAGTGGTCCCGCAGGTCCAGTTCCCAGTCTCCCAGTTCGGCAGCCTCCAGCGCAAAGCGCAGACGCGACTGGCTCTCGCTCAGGGCCTGTTCGGCCTGCATGCGCCCGGTGATGTCGCGGGATACAGCCAGCAGCCGTTCAACCTGTCCGTCTCCACCCCGGATCGGGCTGACCGTGACCTCCCACCAGCGTGGGGTGCCCTTGAAGGTACGCGCAAAGCCCTGAAATGAAGAGGTCTTTCCCCGCCGGGCAGCGTCAAGGGCCGCTTCGACTTCCGCCCGCACCTCCCCTTCCCAGAAACTGGGCCAGAAGGCCAGCTGGCAGGCGCTGAAGTCGTCCACTTCCATGGCCTGCTGGCCACCGGCATTCATGCTGAGCAGCCTGGCATCCAGGCTGAGCACCTTGATGCAATCAGGATTCTCATCGATGACGTGCTGCAAAAAGGAATGCTGTTCGCCCATCTCCGGCAAGGACCTCCGGAAGCGGTGGATGTCGGCGGCAGATGTGATCCAGACTCCGGCGGTCCCGGGCAGGGGCCGGGTGTCCAGCTGGAACCAACGGTACTGACCGTCATGGCGGCGCAGACGCAGTTCGGTCTGATGCTCGGAAGCGTCCGGGGGGAAGGGCAGCTGTTCGTGGTTCTCAGGATGAACCAGAGACTCCAGGAAATGCCCGATAAGTGTGTTTTCCTCCAGCCCGCAGTAGGTCAGCAGGGCCGGGTTGACCGCCAGCACACGGCCCTGCTGGTCTGTGGCCCAGGTGGGGTGAGGGGAGGCCACAGCCAGCAGACCGGCCAGCTCTCGCGGCCCACTGTTGGAAGCTGTTCGCGGCGCATGCATCCCCGTATGTTATCGGCTGTCCGAGCGTCTGGCACATCCTGAAGGGAGCCTAAGGAGGGCAGAACAGGAGGTGGCGGGGCCCTGATGACGTGCCCACCTCGTCTGGGACTTTCAGCTTTCGCCCAGTGCGCGCAGCAGTCCTTCCAGACCTCCGGAATAGCCGTCCTCCAGCCGCGCCCAGGAAGGTGGGAAGGGCTGGGTGCGCGTCACATCGTTGGGCACCACCACCACCCGCATCCCGGCTGCCACTGCCGCCGTCGCCCCGTTCAGGCTGTCCTCGACCGCCACACACTCTGCCGGGTGCAGCCCAAGGCGCGAGGCCGCCATCAGATACAGTTCCGGGTCAGGTTTGACGCGCGCGACATCGTCCCGGGTGGCCAGGGTTTCGAAGTGATCCAGCAACCCATGCTGGGCCATCCAGCGCGTGACCCACTGGCGGTCGCTGCTGGTGGCCAGGGCCAGACGGTATCCGGCCGGCCGGACCGCGTCGAGCACCGCGCGGACACCGGGACGCAGGTCCTGTTCGGAGATATCGCTGACAATGCGGCTGTGCAGATCAGCATGAACCTGCTGGCGGTCGGCCTGAACATGGTCCGGCAACCCGGCCCAGGGATCGAAGACGTCCCAGGTGCCCACCCCGCGCTGCCACTCGTGCAGGTGCAGTTCCCGTCCATGCTGCTGATACAGCTGCTGCCAGTGCAGAAACTCGCGCGTTTCGGTATCCAGGATGGTGCCGTCGAAGTCAAAAATCAGCGCTTTGAGTGCCGGGGCCATGTCTGCGAGTGTAGGCGGCGCACCCGGGGCGCAGCCACTTGAGCTGGGCTTGACTTAAGGTGGATGTTCGGGCCATCTCCAGCCGCTAGGCTGCGGGGTATGGCCGAGTGGGTACAGAATCTGATGGACAGCATGGGGTATCTGGGGATCCTGCTGCTGATGGTGATCGAGAACGTGTTTCCCCCGATTCCAAGCGAACTGATTATGCCCTCGGCCGGCTTTGCCGCGTCACGCGGCGACCTGAATCTGGCCCTGGTCGTGCTGATGGGCACGCTGGGCAGCGTGCTGGGCACCCTGCCGCTGTATTACGTGGGGCGGGCGTTTGGAGAAGAGCGGCTGGTTGCCTGGGCGGACAAATACGGCAAATGGTTGACCCTGAGTGGCAAGGACATCCGCAGGGCCGACGACTGGTTTGACCGCCACGGCACCAAGGCAGTGCTGTTCGGACGCATGGTGCCGGGCATCCGCAGCCTGCTGAGCCTGCCGGCCGGCATGAGCGAGATGCCGCTGCCCAAGTTCCTGATCTACAGCGCCATCGGCTCGGCGCTGTGGGCCTCGGTGCTGGCGGGAGCCGGCTACCTGCTGGGCGAGAACTACGACAAGGTCGAGCGGTACGTGGGACCGGCCAGCAAAGTGATTCTGGGGCTGCTGGTCGTCGCGGCCGTGGTGTGGTTTGTCCGCCGCAAGCATTCCCAGGGTTCAGGCGCTGGCAGCTGAGGGCAGCCATCCGGGGGGAGAGGCCAGTTCGCCTCTCCCCTTTCCTGCCCGGTTCCTGCTGCTGGGAAGGTCTTATGGAGTGCGCTCCGCAAGGCGTGACCACCCCCACCTCTGACGGCCTCCCTTCAAGGTCAATCTGCTTTTACCTCTCTTCTCTGACTGTTGAGCCTCAGCGCCAGGACATTGTCCTGCACCCCCGCCTCAGTGCTCGATGTGCACGTGCGGAAGGCGGCGGTCAAGCCACCCGGGCAGCCACCAGTTCCAGTGCCCGGCCAGCTTTAGAAAGGCGGGCACCAGCACCAGCCGAACTAGTGTGGCGTCCAGCAGCACGGCGGTGGCCAGCCCCAGGCCAATACTTTTGCTGGCCACCACCCGGCCCACCGTGAAGGCCGCAAAGACGATGAACATGATTACAGCCGCGCTGGTAATAATCCGCGCGGTGCGGCCCACTGCCAGCACCACAGCCTCGTCATTGGGGACGCCGCGCAGGTGTTCTTCCTGCACGCGGGAAAGCAGAAAGATCTCGTAGTCCATGCTCAGGCCGAACATCACCGCAAACAGCAGCAGCGGCAGGCTGGAATCCAGCACCCCGACATCATTCGGAATGCCCAGCAGGCCTGCCATCACTCCGTTCTGGACGACCATCGTGACCACCCCATAAGCTGCCGCAACTGTCAGTGCATTCATGATGATGCTTTTGAGTGGAATCAGAAGGCTGCAAAATGCCACCATCAGCAGCAGGAAGGTCCCTACGAAGACCGTGATCACCGCAGCCGGCATGGCGCCGGTAATGGCGTCGCTGAAGTCCCGCTCGCCAATGGGCGCCCCACCCAGCAGATAGGAAAAGGGCGAGGTGCCCAGTGCCTCCCGCAATCGGGCCTCAAAGGGTTCAATCTGGTCGGCGCGCAGGTACTGCTCGGGAATCACGGTGATACGCAGCAGCTCCCGGTCGCGACTGAATGAGCGCTGGTTCAGGGCCGTTACGGCGCCCAGGCTCTGCAGGCTACTGCTGGCCTCACCCGCGCCGCTCAGGTCCTCAGGCCGCAGGAAGGGGCTGATCACCGCCCGCACACCCGGAACCTTCCGCAGGGTCTGCACGGTCTCGCCGAAGGCCTCGCGCTGGGAAGCGCCATACCGCTGGCCCTGCAGGTCCAGCACCACCTCGAACTGGCTGAGCAGCCCGCCGGCCCCCAGATCACGCACGTCGGCCAGCGCGTCGCGGCTTTCCACGCCGGGTGTCAGGCCCCAGGCTCCCGCGTAGCCTGTGCGCATGTTCAGTGCCGGAAAGGCCAGCACAAGCAGGAAGGCCGTGCTCAGCACCACCGCCAGCAGCGGCCGCGCCGTGACCCGCCGCGCGAAGGCGGTCCAGGCCTGCGAAGCGGCCGAACTCTGTCCCCAGGGAAAACGGATGATACGGGGACTGTTGACGCGCTCACCCAGCAGGGCCAGCAGGGCGGGCAGCGCGGTCAGGCTGGCCACCACGGTCAGCAGCACGACCAGCACCCCGCCAAGGCCCATGCTGCGCACGAACGCGATGGGCGGCAGGATCAGCGCGGCCATGGCAATGGCGACCGTCAGGCCGCTGAAGGCGACACTGCGCCCGGCAGTCATGACCGTGCGCGCAGCAGCGGCGCGCGAGTCGTGATCCCTGGCCAGTTCCTCGCGGAAACGGTTGACCATCAGCAGGGCGTAGTCGATCCCGGCGCCCAGGCCCAGCATGGTGATGATGCTCTGCGCGAAGGTGCTGACTTCCGTCACTCGGGTCAGGCCCCAGACGCCGGCCATGGCCACCGTGATGCTCAGCACCCCCACGATCAGGGGGAGGCCGGTGGCCACCAGCGCCCCAAAGACCATCAGCAGGACCAGGGCGGTCAGCGGCAGGGCAGCGAACTCGCTGCGTTTGGTGTCTTCCTCGGCAAATTGCGTGAAGTCGTCGGCGATGGCCTGCCCGCCGGTCACCTGGACACGCAGCGCCGGAGAGCTGACGCGGGTGGCATAGACCCGGAGCCGCGTGACCGTCTCGGTGGCGCCTTCGTCGAGCGGAATCTGAACCAGCGTCAGGGCACGCTCGCCGGCTTCGTCTGTGGTGGGAACCGCACCTGCTGCGTCCGCCCGCAGCACCCTGGACACGCCCTTGATGTCATTCAGGCCGTCTGCAAAACGGTCGTAAGCGGCCCGGCCAGCCGGGGTGGTCAGCGGCGGAACGGAGCGCGTAACCAGCAGGGCGGTATTGGTGTCCTTCTCACCGAAGCGCTCACGCAGCAGCCGGGTGACGCGGGCGCTTTCCGTGTCCAGCAGTTCACCGGGGTGGGCACTCAGGGCTCCTGGCGCACGGGCTGCAAATGGCGCACACAGCGCGACGACCAGCACCCACACCAGTAGCACGCTCCAGGGATGCCGGGAGACCAGAGACGAAAGGGCTCGCATACCCGCGCAGTAGACCATGGGTTCCAGGCCCGGCCCGGGGCAGCTGCAACCTCAGGGCAGCGAACACGAAAAGGCGACGACGCGGCAACGTTCAGGCCGGGACCCGGGGAGCCTGAACTCAGACACCGGACCTCAGAACAGCTCGTCGAGCAGCATGTAGTAGTGCAGCTTGTGCTCGTCGATCAGCGCACGCCCGTACAGATCCAGAAACATGCCCGCGTAGGTGTCACCCAGGTTGTGCCGGGTGCTGCGCCACGCCAGTGCCAGATCCGCGTGCCGATCGGCCAGACCAGCGCGGCCCAGGTCAATCAGGCCCTCGACAAACTCGCCACTGATGATGAAGTTGGGCAGACAGGCGTCCCCGTGCGTGACCACCAGATCCTCGGTTTCCGGGCGGCTGCGCACCAGTTCGTTAAACACACTCACGGCGCTGCGGTCCTGGCGCCCGGCGTCGAAATCGGTCTCGTCCACCACGCCGGCCTCGACCCGCTCGCGCGCCAGACGCAGGGTATAGGGCAGGGTCATGTTGAAAGGACAATCGCGCAGGGGCAGGGTGTGCAGTTCGCGCAGCGCCCGGGCCAGCAGCGTGACCACCCGCTCGGGGTGCAGCGTGGCGTCCGGGTCACTCATGGGAATGCCGGGAACCCGGGTCATGGCCAGGTATTCGGTGTTCCCTTCCAGCTCGTAACCGATGACGCGCGGCACCGGCACCCTTCCGGCGAAATAACGCAGCCGTTCACGCTCCTGTTGCAGGGTGCTGACCGGTGCCACCTCCCGGATCTGGACCTTGACCACGTGCCGGGTGCTGCGCCACACTCCCGCACCGCTCTGTCCCAGGGTAACCTGCTCCCAGCGGGCGGCAGGCAGCACACGCCTCAGGGACTCGGGCAGGGTCAGAAGATCAGGCAGGGTCACGCGGCGCAGCATAGCGGCCTGAGGCGCTGCGCCCTTCCACGCCAAAGGTGCCCCCACGGGACCCTTCGGAAGGACGCAGCGCGTACACTACGTGGAATGAAGGTTGGTCTGCTCGAATCACGTGCCGCGCGGCTGGGAGGCTACTGGGCGGCGTACCTCAAGGAACTTGGGGTGGAGATCGTCACGCCCTCCCTGCCTGACGCCGAGGCCCTGGCGCTGGGTCAGGAAAGCCTGAAGGGCGAATCGCTGCCCGTCCAGCTGGCGCTGGGGCGCATCCTGGCCCTGGATGGGGTGGACGCGGTGCTGATGCCACAGTGGGCTCCGGTGCAGGGCGACGCCTGGAGTGAGGCGCTGGGCGAGTTGCTTTCCCGCCGCATCAGCGGCCTGCCGAACATGATTCCGGTCCCTGATGGCGGCGAGGGTCTGGAAAGCGCGGCGGCCGAGGTCGGGCTGCGCCTGTCGCAGAATGCCGGCGGGGTCCGGCTGGCACTGGAACGTGCCCGGATTCACGCGGCAGGTCCGCGCCAGGAAATGCCGCCGCTGAGCGTGGCGTCACGCGTGACCGTCGGGGTCATCGGTCCACGGACGCTGCTGGCCGAGGACGTTCTGGGGGGGGAGCTGCGCGCGGCCCTGGACGCGCTGGGGCTGCACGCCGTTTACAGCCACGAGCTGCCCCTGCCGGAAGTCCTGAAGCGCGCCGAGCGCATGCAGGGCGCGGACACGGCCCCCGCAGGCGAGCGTGAGCTGTTCGGGGCCGTCTCCATGCTGTCGGGTAAAGGCGCGGTCCGCGGCCTGATCTTCGCTGCGCCTGCTCGTGACGGCGCGTCCCACGCCGCCGTGCAGCGGCTGGCCGCCCAGCAGCACAAGCCCTCCATGGTCATTACAGTGGACGCCGGTGAGGCGGAGGCTGGCACTGGCAGCTGGCCGGAACTCGAAGCCTTCCGTGACCGCATTACCCTGGGCGCCGCGGCCCGGGCCGCCGCACCGGAGGGAAGCGCATGAAAGCCTGGCAATGGTTGACGCGGTCCGATCCCACACCGGGCCTCAACAGGACCAAGTTGCTGCGCCTGGTGGTGCGGGTCATGCTGTTCGCCCTGGTGGCCACGCTGATCAGCAGCCTGCTGCAGCTCACGCCGCTGGGGCCGTATCTGAACACCTGGTGGGGCAGCCTGCTGTTCATTCTGGTGCTGTATGTGCCGGTGGCCCGCTACCTGATGCTGGACATCGGGCCAAGGCGCCCGGTGGCAGGACGTGGCCTTCAGGGCAGCGGTACCACCGGGGCAGCGACCAGCCGCGCTCAGCGCCGCAAGGAGCGCAACCGCTACGCCGGGGTCAAGAAGGGCGCACCCAAATACGGTGGCCGCCGCTGAAGCCGTCTATCGACCCAAGCCGCCGGGAAGGTCATCTTCCCGGCGGCTATGTTGTTTGTAGCTGTGTTGTTTGTGGAGGTTACTGGTCGAGCCACGTGCGTGGGAGAAGACTGACCTTTCGCCCAGTGCGCCTGAGGGGACCAGCTCACTTCACCATGCAAGCTCACTTCACCATGCAGCAGCCAGATGCTCAGCCCTCTTCCAGGGGGTAGGTCCGTGCCGCGCGGATGGCCAGGCCGATCAGGTATACGTAGAACAACCCTACGCCGGAAAACACAATCCACCCGGGAAAACTGCCGATGTCGGCCAGTGACAGCGCGTCCGGGAACTCCAGTACCCAGCCTTTGGGCTGGGCCAGTTCCAGTTTGGCCAGCCATGCCAGCAATACCGCGCTGTAGATCCACAGATAGTTGCGGCCCAGGCGCCAGCCCAGGGCGTCGGCGCGGCTCATGGGGCTGCGGGGTTTGGCCAGCTCGGCCAGCAGCAACTGGTGCCAGCCAGGGTCCACATGATCCCCCAGCATGGCTGGATAGAAGAAGCGTTCCATAATCCGCACGCGGTGGTGGGCGATCTCATAGGTGCGGAACCGGCGCGCCTCCAGACGCAGAAAAAAGTAGTTCATGAACATCGCGAACAGGAAGGTCGCGTGGCTGGTGTTAACGTCACCCAGCGCAAAGGAGGCCAGGCCCGCAGTGGTCACCACCGACCAGTTGGTGGTCATGTCCAGCCGCTGGCGGTAGGCGGTCATCTTGCCGACCTCTGCCCGGTGCAGGTGAATCAGGGCATTGGACGTGTTGGTGCTGTAGCTGACCTCGGTCAGCCCACCTGCCAGTGCACCGGGGCCGCCCCCCGTGCCCGGCATCAGGAGAACCTCGCCTTCATAACCTTTAGGGTAGCGCGTCGGATTAACCGCTATATCTACCCCGTTTAGGGCCTGCATCAGCGCAGCCGCATCATCTGTAGGGCAACAAAAATGGAGTCAGTATGGCTAGATACCGACTCCACCACGGTTTAAGCTGTTGTCGCGTCATCCGCACTTTATGGCGTTGCGCGAGAAAGCATTTCAGCGATCACAAGCGCTGCCACCACCAGAAGGTCACAGATGCGATCCTCGTCGCATTGCTGCTTTCACGGTATGTCGTCAAGCATCCGTCCATCTGATGGAAATCTTGCGGGAAGACCGGGGCGGTCTTCCCAGGTACACTCAGGCGTTTACACGCGGGCAGCGCCTTGTGGAGCATTTTGAGGCTCCCGTTAGTCCACCCATGCGCTGTCCAGAAGTCGTAGCGGACTCGTTGTCATTCCCGGTGTGTCGGCCCAAACGAGGGAAACGCTGCGCGTTTCCTGGTGCGCGATGGAGATTCGGGACCCAGGGCAATTTCTTCGGCTTCAAACTCCGCGCCTGGGTCTCGCCGATGGACTAGGTGATGCAGTAACTCATCCGACCGGCTCATCTGCAGGACACGACCGTCGCCTATGAATTGAATAATCGCTGGCCGGACTTCATCTCCCCACCCAAGGAAAACACCCGGTACGACACCGAATGGTGGAAAGACGGCCACTCGAAATGTCGCAAACCCATCGAAACCGTATTTCGTCAGTTGATTGAGACTCAGGTTCGTTCCGTCCAGACCAAAACCTTCACCTCATTGCGGCTCCATGTCGTCTTGGCAATACTCGCCCACAACCTCATGCACCCCTAAACGCGGTGGAGAATTATAACAGCTCGCATGAGTTACTTATTGGTGGTAAGCGTTGCACCTTTGGGCAACAGGAAGGTCACCACGAAGCTCGCTTTGCTCTGCGAGGTGTTGGAGACCTGGATAAACTCTCCGGCATTGACCATGTACATCTCCCCAGCTTTGTACGTCTTAACGCTGCTGTCTTTTTCACGCCGCAGGGTGACCTCACCCTCAAGTACTGTCGTGAGTTCTACACCGCCATGCATGTGCATGGGGCTGCTGGCGCCGGGAGCAACGTCCACGATCTGCTGAATTACATCAAAGTCCCCGCTGACGGAGAGCGCATCGACCCTGAGATTGTGACGTACCAGTGGACGCAGGGGGGTGGCGGGTTGGGACACTGCCGAACCTGCAGGAGCGCTGCCAGGAGTGGACGCCGTCATGGTGGTCATGGGCGAACACCCGGCAAGCAAGAGAAGTGCAGGACAGACGGCAACATGGAGGGCGAGGCGTGACAAAAGTGCCTTCATAGACAACCTCCTAGGCAAACCCTGGTCCAGGCTTGCTGTGACGGGGGAGTCAATTACTCCTGAAACCCGTGGAACAAGAGTACGTCTCACTTTGTTGGTAGGGCAAGTGAAGAGCAATCTTGGGGTGTTGCTGGAATGAGTTCAACAAGGCGGGACCAGGAAGCAAGCCCTTTTTCCCTTTTCATCCCCCCTATGCCCTAAAAAAGTACATTCGATTAAGGTTAGTTCAGCCGGACTTATGGCTTCTTTGCGATACAAAGACTTTTTCTTGGAATTGTGAAGTTGTTACATCAGCTCCTGAGCAGCCTGTCTAGAGTTCATGAACGTCCTATAGCTGAATATCGCCGATTTGTTCAGGAGGCTTTATGAACCGTACCCGTCTGTTTGGTGTGTTCACCCTCTCTGTTCTGCTCGCCGCCTGTGGTCAGACTCCCAGTGCTCAGGGACCTGGAATGGAAGCTCCAATCGCGCAGGTTCCGGAAACGGTGGCTTCCGGTCCCGAGTTCGTTGAAGGAGAGGTGCTGGTGCAGTTGCGCAGCGGCCTGAGCGCACAGACGGTCACGGCCCTGAGTGGGTTGGGCGTGCAGAGCCAGGAGACCCTGGCAGTAACGGACGGCGCTCCCTTACTGCGGGCCCGCATTACTGACGGACGGAGCGAGGGAGCCAAGATCACCCAGTTGCAGGCCAGCGGTCTGGTGCGCTTTGCCGAGCCGAACTGGATTTATCAGCATCAGGCAACCAGCAACGACCCGTACTACACCGACGGCACCCTGTGGGGCATGTACGGCAACGCGACCAGCCCCGCCAACGGGTTCGGCAGCCAGGCGGGCGAGGCATGGGCTGCCAACCACATCGGCAGCAAGAATGTCTACATCGGCGTGATCGACGAGGGCATTCAGTTTACCCATCCTGATCTGGCTGCCAACATCTGGCTTAACCCCTTTGACGCTGCAGACGGGGTGGACAATGACGGCAACGGCTACGTGGACGACACGCGTGGCTGGGACTTCGCCAACGGCAACAACACGATCTATGACGGTAACAAGCGCGAAGGTACCGACGAGCACGGCACCCACGTGGCCGGCACCATCGGTGGGGTCGGTGGCAACGGTGTCGGCGTCGCGGGTGTCAACTGGAACGTCACCATGATCAGCGGCAAGTTCCTCGGCTCGCGGGGAGGAACTACTGCAAACGCGATCAAGGCGGTGGACTACTTCACTGACCTGAAAACGCGGCATAAGTTAAACATCGTGGCGACCAGCAACTCCTGGGGCGGGGGCGGCTTCTCGCAGGGCCTGCTCGACGCCATCAACCGTGGTGGTGACGCCGGCATCCTGTTCATCGCCGCAGCGGGCAACGGCGGTAGCGATGGTGTGGGCGACAACAACGACACCACCGCCAACTACCCCAGCAATTACGAGTGCACGGCCAACGGTACGTACGACTGTGTAATCGCCGTCGCAGCAATTGACAAGGCCGGTGCGCTCGCCAAATTCTCCAACTACGGCGCGAACACCGTCGACCTGGGCGCGCCAGGCGTTAGTGTCATGTCCACGCTCCCGAAGAATACCTACGGAGCCTACAGCGGCACGAGCATGGCCACGCCGCACGTCTCGGGTGGCGCAGCCCTGCACGCGGCCACGAGCGGTGCCACGGGCGCAGCACTCAAGAAGGCCATCATGGACGCAGCCACCACCACGCCTACCGCCAGCATGAACGGCAAGAGCGTCACCAACGGCCGCCTGAACGTCAGCGGCTTCTAACCTCTCCAGAATTCACGGAAAGCGCAGCCCGGTATTATTCGGGCTGCGCTTTCCGTATGCCCTCAGGTCAGAAACGGGTTGGTCTGGCGCTCCCGCCCAATGGTCGTGCGCGGGCCGTGCCCCGGATACACCACCGTGTCGTCCGGCAGGCTCAGCAGTTCGGTGGCAATTCCAGTGATCAGCTGCAGATGATTGCCACCCGGCAGGTCCGTGCGCCCGATGCCGCCCATAAACAGGGTGTCACCGGCTACCACGAAGCCGCCCCCCAAAAACACCACGTGGCCCGGCGCGTGCCCTGGCAGTTCGCGCGCCGTCAGGCTCAGGTCCCCAGCCTGAAACACCTGATCCTGCGTAATGTCATGGTCCGGAGCCGAGGGCTGCACAAACGGCAGGTTCCAGCGGGCAGCGCTGGCTGCCCCCAGGTCGTATAGCGCCCGGTCGGACGGATGCAGCCACACCGGTACGTTCAGTGCTTCTCGGAGCGGCTGCACCGCGCCGATATGGTCGAAGTGCGCATGCGTGAGCAGAATGCCCTGCACCGTCACGCCAGAGTCACGCACCACGTCCAGCAGCCGCGCGGCGTCGTCCCCCGGATCGATCAGGAAGCCCTGGTTCTGCGCGCCGGCCACCAGCACCGCATTCTCCTGGAGTGGACCGGTAGATACCGGCCAGACGCGCACGTCACCGTGTTGAAAAGAGGCAGCCATGCGCGGAGTGTAGCGGGAAGACCGGCAGTCCAGCTTCAGGCGTGGCCCAAGGCGTCCCGCAAATTCAGGGCGAACACCTGAAAGCTCAGGCTGGGGCTGGCGTAGGACTCCAGAGCGCCCTGCAACGCCTCCAGGGCCGTGTCGGCGCGGGCCCGCTGGTGAGGCGGCAGGGTGCGCCAGGTGAAACGCAGCGCTTCAGGGTGCCAGGCCGCGTCCCAGTGCTTTTCCAGGCGCTCAGCGGCTTCCAGGGCCGTCAGCAGGCCCACCCCCAGCGCCTCGGTGAACTCGGCAGCGCCGGCTAGAGCGGCATGGACCGTTTCATGGCTCTCCAGCACCCCGGCGCGGCCGGCCGCAAACGCCACCAGGGCTTCGTCAACCGCGCGGCCCTGGGTGCTCAGCGCAAATTCCATGGCGCGGTCGCTGGCCGGCGTGACACTCAGCCGCGCACTGCGGCTCACGATGGTGGGCAGTACCGAGCGCAGGTCCTCGGCCAGAAACACGAACAGCGCGCCGTGTGGCGGTTCCTCGACCAGTTTCAGCAGGGCGTTGGCGGCTTCCTGGCCCAGGAACTCGGCGCCATTCACGATCACCACGCGCTGGCGGTGGGTAGGACGCACTTCCAGGAACTCAAAGACATGTACGTCGTACTCGCGGCTCTTGTCACGGGCTTCCAGAACCGCGCCGATGGGAATCAGCTTGCGCCGCGCGGCCTTGCCGGTGGTGGTCGTGGCCCGCGGTTCGATCAGCAACAGGTCCGGGTGGGCTCCAGCCACCAGCGCGCGGCATGAAGGGCACTGGCCGCACGCCTCGCTGTACATGCCACGGGTACCTGTGCAGTTGTGCTGCGCAGCCACGGCGTGCGCCAGGGCCAGCTTCCCGACCCGCGCCGGGCCGGTCAGCAGCAGGGCGTTGCCACCAAATACCCCGGTCTGTTCCAGCAGGGGCCCGTGCAGGGTCACGGCGCTGCGCAGGGCGTCAGCGGTCGTGATCACCTGCCCACGCTCACTTGCCGACGCTCAGCCGCGCGGCCAGCACCGGCGGCAGTCCGGCGGCCAGCACCGCGTCCTGGGTGCGCTGCAGGTCATAGGACACCCGGAAGACCTGGAAATGTGCACGCACGGTATCGAACAGCGCGTAACTGGCCTGGGGATTGCCGTCTCGCGGCTGACCCACGCTGCCAGGGTTCAGGATCACGCGGGTGGTCGGCGCGACCATGTAACTGCCGCCGTCCGGAAAGGCCTGGGCCTTGACCCATTCACCAACCGGGGCGTTCAGGGTGGCGTACACCACCGGAACGTGGGTATGGCCCACGAAGCCCAGGCGGCCCTGCCAGTTCTGGAAGACCTCCCTCGCCGCCGTGACCGAGTCGGCGTAAGCGTCCAGACTGACCGGGGTGCCGTGGCGGTAGCGCGCACCTACATCCGGGTCGTCGATTCCGTCTTTCCAACTCCCCACCCATCTCAGGTGGTCGGCACTCAGCTCCCTCAGCTGCCAGGTCAGGGCCTGCGACACCACGCTTTCGCGTGGCTGGCGTTTGCCGGAAGCGTACTCCAGCAGCATCTGCTCGTGGTTGCCCAGCAGACAGGTAGCGTCAAGCTCACGCAGAAGTTCCAGAACTTCGACCGGGAACGGGCCGTAGCCCAGCGCGTCCCCCAGGTGCACCACCTGATCGTAGCCACGCACTGACGCGTCCTGCAGAACGGCCTGCAGGGCGGGCAGGTTGGCATGGGTATCGGAAAGCAGCAGCAGCCGCACGCCGGGCATGATACTGCCCTGTTCTTTCATTGGCATGACGCCGGGTCAGAAAGCCACGGGCTGTGGAGGTCAGGGCCACACCGTGATCCGGCCGGCCTGCGGATCAAGCTGCACCTGTGCTCCAAATGGAAGGGTGAGTTGCGGGCTGGTGTGCCCGAAGTCCACCCCTGCGGCCACCGGCAGATCCTCGCGGCCAGCCTCGCGCAGCACACGCCGGACCCAGCCGTGCAGTTGCCCGGTCATCTCCGGGGTATAGCCACGAGGCCGGGCCAGCAGCACTCCGGCAGCGCGCCCCAGAATGCCCTGCGCCGCGTAATTGCGCAGCCAGTACCCTACCTGAGACGGTGTTGGCACGTCCTCACTGGTTTCCAGGGCCAGAACCGCGCCGTTCCACAACCCGGGTGCGGGCCAGCCGGGGGTGCCATTGAGCATGTCCAGCACCTCCAGACACCCACCGATCAGGTGGCCTTGGGCCGGGGACCTGCCCTGCAACCAGGTCCAGCCGTCGCCTGGGTCAAAGGGCCGGCGGATGTTGTGGTCCTCTGCAGTCCAGTCGCTGCCGGCCTCGGTCCATTCCGGGGCCGGGGCCAGCGTAAAGGGCTGTGGCTCGTCTATTAGGGCCCGGCGGACTCCCTGCACCGTGAAGGGGTGCATGCCGCCGTTCTCGGCCAGGTCGGTCAGCAGGGACGGGCCGTGGTAGGCCATTACCCCTGCGCGCAGAAACTGCAGCAAAGTCACCGTGCTGTCGCTGTACCCCAGAAAAACCTTGGGGTGGGCACGGATGAGGTCCAGGTCCAGATGCGGCAACAGCCGGACGCTGTCGTCGCCGCCGATGATGCTGACCATGCCGTGAATGTCCGCGCTGTGCAGGGCCCAGTGCAGATCGGCGGCCCGCGCCTCCGGGTGGGCGTCAAGGTACTCGGGGCCACGCAGGGCGTTGGGAGCAGGAACTATTTCCCAGCCAAATTCCTGAGCCACCTGCCGGACGCCGGCCTGATAGCGGGCCATCACTTCCGTCACAAATCCGCTCGACAGACTCAGGGCCGCCACACGCGAACCGGAACGCAGGCGAGGCGGACGGATAAAGGAAGGTGTCATGCGCCAGGCTAAAGCAGCAGCAGAAAAAAGCCATGCGCCGGGTGGCCTAAGAAGCGCAGACCTGTCAATGTTGCGCAGGCTTACAGGCCTGGGGAATCACTTCTGCCGATCCGGGTCGTGTACGGCACCCACGACAGCGCCGTACACCAGGTGTCCAGCCAGGAAGAGCGCCATCGTCACGGGACCGTACCCGGATGCGAAAATCCTCAGCGCGGGCATCTGGCCTGAGCGGACCATCGGATTCATCCGGTCCAGACCCGGCAGGACCAGGCCGACGATCAGCCAGTGCAGTATTCCCAGCTGACTGCCCGCCCCAGGGCCGGTCTGGCGCGTTCGCTGCATAAGCAGCGCATAGGGCACCGCGATCAGGACCGAGAGCATCAGATGTGCTCCAACACCTGCCGCCCGGCTGCCGAGGCGGTCCGCTTCCCCTGTGAGAAGACCGCCCTCATAGCGGGACATGCTCAGTGGCGTCGTCCGCGTCTGGTACATCAGCAGCGCGAGGATTTCCATGGCGAGCCCGCCGAGCAGACCGGCCTGCACGACTCTGGCGAGATTGGGCATGCGGGCCTCCTTTGGGAACGACGTGTAAGGCGTGTCTCTCAACACTCAGACCGCAGGAGTCACCTGTTCCGGGCGAGACGGATGAAGTTCACGGTCCATAACGCGCAGGACGGCGTCCGTGACCATACCAAGAACGACGTGCGACACCAGACCACGGGCATGGGCCTGCCACGGATAGGCCTGGGGTGGCCCCGACAGCTTGAACACCGCGTTGACAATCTCGTCATTCAGCACAAAAAGGCCAGCACCGTACAGGAAGCCCTGAGCTTCGGGGAGAACCCTGATGCGGTGACGCAGCACCCCATACAGCACCCCGGGCAGAATACCGAGGGCAAAGTGAGCCACTATGCCCCAGGGGTTGGGCTGCCGGGGCCTGAGCTCGGTTCCCAGTGCACCCGCCAGCCGGTTGGCAATGTTATGCGCCGGGTCCAGGCCACCGGGGCGCGCAGCCAGTTCGCGCTGAAGGGTCCTGGCGTCTTCCCGCCGGTACATGTACCAGCCGACGCGGTCCATGGCGCACACACCAGCAGCACCGGCCACCCCACCTTTCAGGGCCTCGGAAAGCGGATTTTTCTGTTGGCTACGCATGTCGTCTCCTTTGAGCTGAGGGAAAATCTGCCTTTTCAGGACCCGCCTGCGCCGGCCTGCGCCGGTTCAGGGGTGTGTCCGAGCTTAAATTCGGTCTTTGTATCGTCAGCTGCCGGTCCCCTGAACTGCCCTTCATGACTGGACGAATCATGAACCCTGGGCCCGAGTAGACAGCGCTGCGCTACGGCAGGTTCGATCCGCCTTCCGTCTAGCCGGACCCCACAAGTGGCGTATGCGGGCGCTCGTCCTGGTAACTGCCCCGCCGCGCGTAGCTGAAGACAGACGCGGACTCGTCGACACGCACCAGGGTCAGCAGGCGGTTGGCCCAGTCCGGGAACAGGTCATAGAACAGCACCAGACCCTTCATTGGCGTGAAGGGCAAAACCACGGGCCGGTAGACCTCCATCGCGTCCACAACGCCCCGGGCGACGTACGCGGCCTCCTGCACAGGCGCGTTCATGTGGGCACCCAGACCTCCTGCCTTGATGTTGGCAACATTGTCGAAAATTGCGGTCCGGGTCGTCACGGGCAGCACCACGGTGACCTTTATGCCCGTCTTCTCGACATGCATCAGTTCCTGCCGCAGCGACTGTGTCATTGATTCAATGAACCCCTTGGTTCCGGCATACACGCCGGTAAAGGGAAAGCTGATCCGCCCCTCCACCGAGGAGGTGTTGATGATGTGGCCGGAGCCCTGCCGGCGCATGACCGGCACCGCTGCCTGCACCCCATACAGGACGCCCATCATGTTGAGCTCGATCAGGTCACGGGTGCGCGCCTCTTCACTGTGTTCGACCGTGTCGATGAACCACTTTCCGGCGTTATTGACCATCACGTCGAGCTGTCCAAAGTGGTTCACGGCCTGCGCGACGAGCCGCTCGACCTGCAGCCGCTCGCGGACGTCGGTGGGAACGACGAGCACTTCGCCGCCCAGGTCCCGCACCTCCTGCGCGACGCGCTCCAGGGGCTCTTGATGGCGTGCTGCGAGAACGACCCTGGCTCCCCGGACCGAGCATTCGAGCGCCACCGCCCGCCCGATACCGCTTGACGCCCCGGTAATGACCACCACCTTGCCCCTGAGGGTTCCGTGTCCGCGTGCCTTCCGGACCGCACGCGCTGCCAGCGTCAGGGCCATGGCGGCGCCGAGGCCCCCCAGAGCGGCGGTGCGGGGCGACAGTGGCACGCGATGATTGCTCTGGCTCATCTGCTCACCGTATGGAGGGGCCCATAAAGACGTTGGCAGACCACGTGAAGACGCATTTACCCAGGCTGAGGCCGCCCTGCGGATCAGGCATAGGGGGAACGCCAGGGCTGCTCCAGAAGACCGACAGCCACCAGGCGCAGATATCCTGAATCAGGCTGATCTCCAGGCACACCGACCTTCCGCTGGGAGCACCCCTGCTTGCCCTAGGCTGCTTTAAGAAACCAAGCGGAACCCATCAGCTTGCCCCCGTAGGCTGGGGTATGGCCGTTTACCTCCACGCTCTGCAACCTGCACTCCCGGAAACGGCCTACCCGCAGACCATGATCCGGGACCTGATCCGGGCCCAGCCGGAACTCGACCGCCTGGGCCAGCGCCTGACCACCAGCATTTTCAATGCCTCGGGGATCGACCAGCGGTACAGCGTGGTCAAGGACTTCCTGCGGGGGCCTGACGAGGAGCCCGGTCTGTTCTACGACCACACCACGGGGCAGATGTTGAGACCCAGCACCGGAGCGCGCAACGACTTCTACACGGTGGAGGCGACCCGCCTCTTTGTGCAGGCTGCCCGTCAGGCCCTGGCCGCCGCACCCGGCCTGAGCGCGGCAGAGATCACCCATGTCGTGACGGTGTCATGCACTGGATTCTTTGCTCCTGGTCCCGACTACGCCATTGTCCGCGCACTGGGCCTCGCGCCACACGTACAGCGCTTCCATGTCGGTTTTATGGGCTGTTATGCGGCCTTCCCTGCCCTGAAAATGGCCAGGGCCTTCTGCGAGGCGGACCCGGAAGCCGTGGTTCTGGTGGTGTGCGCCGAGTTGTGCACCATTCATATGCACTCCTCCAACGACCCCGACACCCTGATTGCCAATTCCGTCTTTGCCGACGGCGCTGCTGCTGCGCTGGTCACCGCGCGGCCACCCTCGCCGGGAACCCCAGTGCTGCGCATGGATCACTTTGAGACCACCCTGACTCCGGTGGGGGTCGGCGAGGCCGATATGGCCTGGACCATCGGCGACCAGGGCTATGACATGGTGCTCAGCACCTATGTCCCGGCCATTATCGAGTCGCATATTCAGGGCGCACTGGCACCGCTGCTGGCCCACGAACCAGCCCTGGCCGGCGCCCCTTACAGCGCCGTGGAGCACTGGGCCATCCATCCTGGCGGGCGCAGCATCCTGGACAAGGTGCAGGGCAGTCTGGAGCTGAGTGACCGGCAACTGCAGCCTTCCCGGGAAGTACTGCGGCAGTACGGCAACATGAGCAGCGTGACGGTGATGTTTATCCTGGCTGATCTGCTGGCCAGCGCAGCGGATCACGACCGCATCGGCGCGCTGGCATTCGGCCCGGGCCTGACCGTGGAATCGGGCCTGCTGACCAAGATGTCCGGACTAGATTGATGAAGCTGGATTTTTCCCGGCGGGCCGCCGGGCTGCACGAACGCATGGACGAGCCGGACTGTGACCCGCAGAAGCTCCGACATACCTACGCGCAGTTCGGGATCATCAATATCCTGGTTTCCGGCTGGCGAAGAATCTACACCCGGCACCTGCGCCCTGGGCTCTCGCCAGCGGTGCCACGTACCCTGCTGGACATCGGCTGTGGTGGTGGGGACGTGCCCCTCCGCTTGGCCCGCTGGGCCAAGCGGGATGGCCTGATGCTCCGTATCACTGCGATAGACGCCGATTCACGGGCTATCGCCTACGCTTCGGCGCGTCCTGCCCCGGCGCAGGTCCAGTTCCGTCAGGCCCTCAGCAGCGACCTGGTGTGGGAGGGCCAGCAGTTTGACTTCATCACCTCCAACCATCTGCTGCACCACCTGACGGCTGAGGAACTGACCACCGTGCTCCAGGACAGTGAGCAGCTGTGCCGTGGGCTGGTGATCCACAACGACATCGAGCGCAGCGCCCTGGCCTACGCCGCTTTCCGGGCCGGGACCGCGCGATTTTTTCCCGGGTCCTTCATTCATGAGGACGGGTTGCTGTCGATCCGCCGCAGCTACACGCATACGGAACTGTCTGCGCTGGCGCCCCCAGGCTGGGTGGCCCGGCGGCAGTTTCCCTTCCGTAACCTGCTGACCTACCGGTCCCGGCCCCATGCTTGACGTCCTGATCGTGGGCGGCGGACCGGTGGGTCTGTACCTGGGCTGCCTGCTGGCCGCGCGTGGGATGAGCTTTCAGGTGCTGGAGCGCCGCTCGGAACCGGGAGCGCACTCGCGCGCCATCGGCATTCACCCGCCCGCTCTGGAAGCCTTCGACCGGCTGAACCTGAGTCAGCCTTTGCTGGACGCCGGCGTCCGCATGACCAGCGGAATCGTCCGCAGTCAGCGCGCCCTGCTGGGGGAACTCAGCTTTCGGGGAACCTCATCGGCCTTTCCTTTTATCCTGTCGCTCCCCCAGCAGCAGACCGAGCAGATTCTGGAACAACGGCTCCGGGAGCTGGCGCCCGGGACTCTACGGCGGGGCACCGAGTGGCAGACATTGCGTGATGAGGGGTCGCAGATCAGCGGGGTTGCCCGGGCCCAGGGGCAGACCGAGACGTTGCGGGCCCGTTTCCTGGTGGGAGCCGACGGGCGCCGCAGTGTGGTGCGGCAGCTGGCCGGCGTCGCCTATCCGGGCGGGACCTACCCGGACAAGTACCTGATGGGAGACTTCCCGGACACCACCGCCTTCCGGCAGGCGGCCGTGATCTACCTGGCCGAGGGCGGGGTGGTGGAGTCCTTTCCCCTGCCCGGCGGACTGCGGCGCTGGGTCGTCCGCACGGACGCCCTGCTCACTGCAGCAGTAGCCGCGGACCTGACTGCTCTGGTCCGGCAGCGAACGGGGCTGCACCTCCCGGCACAGGAGTGTCACATGCTCAGCGCCTTTGGAGTGCGTCACCACGCCGCCCGGCGCATGGCCAAAGGCCGGGTACTGCTGATCGGTGACGCGGCCCACGAGGTCAGCCCTATCGGCGGCCAGGGGATGAACCTGGGCTGGCTGGACGCCGACGCACTTGCACCGCTGCTCCACGAAGCCACTCAGGGTTCCCTGCCGGTTCATCACTTTCAGCACTATGAACGGGCCCGTCAGCGCTCCGCCCGTCTCGCCACCCGGCAGGCGGAGCTGAATATGCTGTTTGGCCGGCCAGGGCATGGGCTCGCCCGGCAGGCACGCGAACAGGTTCTCAGCGGGCTACTGGCGTCCCCGGCACAGACGGTCCTTGCCCGCGCCTTCAGCATGCGCTGGTTGTAACGGGCGGAAGATAAGACCACGCTGCGCCATCTCAGCAACTTCAGGAAATCTTGTCAGCATCATTCCTGAACCACTGGCTTTCAGCGTCAGCACAGGCCGCAGGAGTGGTACCTTTGCCCGCTAAGGCTCCAGCGCCCGCCACATCCAGTGCTCGCTGAGGACCTGACCATCCCGGCGCACCGCGTCAGGCTGCGTGCCCCACACCGCAAAACCGTGACGTTCGTACAGTCGCCGGGCGGCGTGCTGGGTATCCATGACCGCCAGATGCAGGCTGGTCACGCCCGGCCAGGTGCGCGCGTGGGCCAGGGCTGCCTCCATCAGGGTGTGTCCACAGCCCCGACCACGGGCGCTGGTCAGCACCGATACCCCGTATATGTTGACCCGGTGGGCAAAGATGGCCGGCTTTTCGCGGGCCAGGGTCAGAATGCCCACCAGCCGGCCGTCCAGAAACGCCCCCAGGTTGGCCGCAGTGTCCGAGGGCATCAGACGGTCCGACACGTTTTCCAGCGAGCGGGCCGCAAATTCGTCTGCGGTGGTCAGGAAGGCCAGCGGATCGCTGCGCAGGGCCGACAGACGGACCTCGCGGTAGGCAACCCCGTTGGCAGGGCCCAGGAGCCTTACTTCGACCGTACTTTCAGGCATGGGCTTTTGGCCCCAGCGCCACCTGCACCGCCGGTGTGGGCCGATCCTGCGCGGCGTGGCGGTCGCGCCAGTTCAGGACGTGGCCGTCGCGCCGGACCTGCCGGGTCAGGGTCAGGTCCAGGTCGGTCACCAGCCATCCGGGCGTGTTCCACTCGCCCTGGGCCACCAGCCCGTCGTCCGGCAGGCCGTTGTCGGCCGGGGCATACACGCCACTCTGGCCCACCGCGTCCTCCACGGCATAGGTCCAGGGCGCGTCGGCGATCAGAGGCGCATGCACCGCATAGAACTGGTTTTCGAGTGCGCGCGCCATGCTGCCCACGCGGACCCGGGTGTAGCCGGCGCGGGCACCGGTAAACGAGGGCACGATCAGGACCTCCGCGCCACCTTCGGCCAGCGTGCGGGCCAGACCCGGGAACTCGCTGTCGTAGCAGATGGCGATTCCGAAATTCACGCGGTCCCCTCCGGGTAGGGGCAGTTCAAAGACCCGTGCGCCGTTGCCCGGTGAGATGGCCCATTCCTCATCCTCGAAGCGGGTCATCATCAGCTTGTCCTGGTGGCTGTACTCTCCGTCCGGTCCGAAGACATAGGCCCGGTTGACGAAGACGCTGCCCTGTGCCACCGGCACACTGCCCGCCACGATGGCCACCCCATACTGCCGGGCCAGCCGGGCGTGCAGGGCCAGAAACTCCGGCAGCAGGGGCTGCAGGGCCGGACGCATGCCATGAATGTCGTGATGCAGTTCGGCCGGCAACAGGCTGATCAGCTCCAGCGCCCCATATTCAGGAAACACCAGCAGCTGGGCGCCCTGCGCAGCCGCGTCGGCGACCCAGCTTCCCAGCTTGGCCTCAATTGCGGCCCAGCCGCTGAGAAAGTCGATGGGATAGGCGCCCGCCGCGACACGTAAGACCGTCATGTGCCTATCGTAGACGGCACCCTACACTGCCTGCATGACGCAGGACGCTTATGCCGTGACCCCCGGTGCCTGGCGCGAGCAGGTGTGGACCACCCTGATGCGTGAACGTCAGTGCAGCTATCCGCTGCCGCCGCACGGCCACCATCCGAACTTCAAGGGGGCGCGGGACGCAGCCGGTCACCTGCTGCGTCATCCGGACGTCGCCGCGCTGCGCGTGCTGGTGGTAGGACCGGAACGGGCGCTGTACCCGCTGCGCAAGCTGGCCCTGCAGTCGGGCGTCACGCTGTACGTGCCTCACCAGAAAAAGGCGGGCTGGTACTGGCGCGTGACCGATCCAGCAGGGGCGAAACTCAGCGCCCTGCCTGACTACGGCGAGCCGGTGCTGCGCCCCGATGGCGCCCAGGGCGTGGTGCTGGGCAGTGTGGCGGCCGATGAGCAGGGCGGGCGGCTGGGCAAGGGATACGGCTGGGCCGCCCGTGGCCTGCACCTGAGTGCCCTGGGTCTGGAGGTTCCCGAGTTCACCCTGGCGCATCCGCTGATGCTCTCGTCGCGGCTGCCGTGTCCCCCCGACTCGGTGGTGGCGCTGGTCGGCACGCCGCGCGGTGTGCAGAGTCCCAAGACATTCCCACTGGCTCCGGCGGGCAGCCCCTCCGTAGACTCGGGGGCATGAGCCGGAAAAAAGCCCTTGTTCCTACGGTCGTGACGGTCGCCACCGTCGGCGTGGCAGCCGGAGCAGCTTACCTGGCGCGGGTGCGCAAGGACGACGTGAAGGATTTCGTGGTGTCGCGGGTGCTTGAGGCTCCGGCCGGACGAAGCAGCTACACCGAGCTGGGCCAGAGCCTGGAGCGCTCCGGGACCTTCCTGGCGGGCCGGGCGGCGCGGGCGGCCGACACGCCCGCCAACCGCGAGCTGCTGGGCCACATCATCAGCATCGAACGCTGGGGACAGCAACGCCTGAAAGTCGCGCTTGGCCAGCAGCCTTTTCAGCGCGACGAATCGCGGCAGTACCGCCCACCCCAGGATGCCAGCCTGCGTGAGCTGCGCGAACTGCTTTCGCAGGTCCGTGCCGGCACGGTAGAGCTGGTCCGCCAGTTGCACGTCTCGCCCCCGGACGACAGTCTGACCGTGGAGCACAACGGCCTGGGTCCGCTGACTGCGAAGGCCTGGGTGCGCTACCTGACGCAGCACGGCGACCTGGAAAGCCGCCGGCTGCGCTCGAACCGTGAGCCTGAGGCGCTGGGCGCCTGAACCACATGCCCGCCTCCATGTCGTGTCCTGGAGGATTCCTGTAAGACGCCTCTCTTTACCCTGAGTTCAAGATGAGCGTCCTGAACAGCGTGTTGAGCGCAATAGTCAACGAGGGGGCCAGTGACATCCACCTGAGGTCCTTCAGTGCCCCTGCCGGGCGGGTCAATGGTGAGATGAAGCGCTACGGCGACACCAAACTGCTGCCCGAACATGTCGAGGGCTTCGCGCGGGAAATGATGACCCGCCCGGGCATGTGGGAGGAGTTCATGACCACCCGTGAGGCCGACTTCGCCTACGGGATTCCTGGGCTGGCGCGCTTCCGGGTCAACGCCTACTTCCAGCGCGGCTCCCTGGGCCTGATCATGCGCGTCATTGAGGAAAAACCCATTCCCAGTTTCGCCCAGCTGGGCCTGCCGGAAACGACCTTCGAGCACCTCGCGGCCCAGGAACGCGGCCTGGTGCTGGTGACCGGCCCGACAGGCTCGGGCAAGACCACCACCCTGGCCAGCCTGATCGACCACATCAACGCGAATCAGGCCGTCAACATCGTCACGCTGGAAGACCCCATCGAGATCCTGCACCGCGACAAGCAGGCCATGATCAGCCAGCGCGAGCTGGGGATCGACACCATGAGCTTTTCCAACGGCCTGCGCGCCGCGATGCGCCAGGACCCCGACGTGATCCTGATCGGCGAGATGCGCGACAAGGAAACCGTGGAAGCCGCGCTTTCGGCTGCCCAGACCGGCCACCTGGTGCTGAGCACGCTGCACACCCAGGACGCCATCCGCACCGTCAACCGCATCATCGACTTTTTCGCGCCGCACGAACGCGAACAGATCCGCCAGGGCCTGTCGGAGAGCATCGTGGGCATTGTCAGCCAGCGCCTGCTGCCCAAACTGGGCGGAGGCCGCGTGCTGGGCATGGAGGTGCTGCTAGGCACACCGACCGTGCGTGAGTGCGTCAAGGACGCCGACCGGACCGAGGAAATCAAGCAGGCCCTGCTGGAAGGCGGCCTGCGCGGCATGCACACCTTCGACCAGCACCTGGGCAATCTGGTGATGTCCGGCCTGATGAGCGAAGCGGACGCTATGGCCTCCGCGACCAGTCCACACGAGCTCAAGATCATGCTGATGCGCCAGCAGTTCGCGTCCTGAGCGAGGCAGAAAGCTGAACAGGCGGGCGCCGGATCCGGCGCCCGCCTCATTTGCGCCTTGCTGAATGAGGCTGTTCCGGGCGGACCAAGGCTTCCACCCGGGGCCGCTTCAGACCCTCACCAGCTTCTGGTCTCCTCCCTCACCTCAGTCGGACGCCATGTGAAGCTCGGGCGCAGCCACGGGAGCGGGCGACGCATGATTCATGTCGGGCAACAGGGCCTGAGCCTGCTGTGCCGGGAGCGGCCGGCTGAGGAAGAACCCCTGGGCGGTGGGGCAGCCCATCTCCCTGAGCAGCGCCTGGTGCTCGGCCGTCTCGACCCCTTCGGCCACCACGTTGAGTTTTCGCGCCTGCCCCAGCATGACCATCAAGCGCAGGAACACCTGGGCGCTTTCATCGGTGTCGTCCGGCCCCGGCAGAAAGGAGCGGTCTATTTTGAGCTGATCGATCGGGATGTGACGCAGCAGGCTCAGGGCGCTCTGCCCGGTGCCAAAGTCGTCCAGCGCGATCCCGACTCCCAGCGCGCGCAGGCGCTGCAGCTGCTCGGAAGCCGCTGACACGTCACGCAGCACCGTGCTCTCGGTGAGTTCCAGCATCAGGCATTCCGGTCTGATGCCGGCCTCCTGCAGGGCCCCCTGAACCAGCTGGGCAAAATCAGCAGTGTCAAACTGCACCGGGCTGACGTTGACGCTTATGGTCAACCCCCGTTCGTCGGCCCGCCAAGCCCGGGCCTGACGGCAGGCCTCACGCAGCACCCAGTCGCCCAGCGGACCGATCAGGCCACTGTCTTCGGCCACCGGAATGAACCGGCCCGGGGCAATCATGCCGTGAACCGGGTGCTGCCAGCGCACCAGTGCCTCATAGCCAGTCAGCGCACCGCTGGCCACATCGAACTGCCCCTGGTAATGCAGGACGAATTCCCCGTTGCGCAGCGCTTCTCGCAGATCCCGCTCCAGGTCCATGCGGGCGGCCGTTTCGTCCCCCATGCCGGCAGAAAACGTCCGGACCGCGTTCTTCCCGTCGTGCTTGGCGCGGTACATCGCCACGTCAGCATGCTTCTGCATGGTCGTGATGTCCGTGCCGTCCTGGGGCGCGACCGCCACCCCGATAGACGCCGTGACATGCAGCTCATGACCAGCCACCTGAAAGGGCCGGGCCAGACTGGCCAGCACCTTGCGCGCCACGCGTTCGGCGTCTGCGCCGTGACGCAGCCCCGGAAGCAGCAGCGTGAACTCATCACCACCCAGCCGGGCCACCAGATCTCCGGCGCGCACCACATTCCGGAGGCGCTGCCCGACCTGTTTGAGCAGTTCGTCCCCCACATTGTGCCCGAGCGTATCGTTGACCTGCTTGAAGCGGTCGAGGTCGATAAACAGGATGCCCAGGTCGCCGCCGGCGAGGTCGGCCAGGTAACGCTCCGCCTCGGCCTGAAAGTGCGCGCGGTTGTGCAGCCCCGTCAGGGCGTCATGGGTGGCGCGGTAGGCCAGGTGCTGCTGGGCCTGCTCCAGGGCAGTATTGGCCTGAGAGAGCTCGGTGTTGCGCTGGCGCTCACGCTCGGCCTCACGCTTGTGCATCTCCACCTGCATCTGTACGCCCAGGACCCGGGTTCTGCGCTCGCTGTCCTGGGCATGCAGCACCCGGTCAAGGTGCAGGTGCTCACGGCCGTACTGGTAAGCCTGACGCCACTCCTCGCGGGAGGCACTCAGCTCGCTCAGGTACCCCAGGATGTTGCGTTCCTGTGCCCGGATTTCCCGCGCCCGGGCGACCTCCAGGGCCAGCTCAAGCTGGGAGGCAGCCTCATCAAGCCGGCCCAGGGCGTGCAGGGCCCGGCCATAGGCCGAGCGCAGGTTGACCAGATGCTCCTGGTTGCCCACCTCCTCTGCCAGCGGCAGAACCTCGGAAGCCAGGTCAGCGGCCTGCCGGACCTGCCCGGTTTCGAACAGCGCATGGGCGACGTAGGCCTGCATCACGACCTCGTTCTGGCGGATGTTGCGCTCACGGACCTCCGGCAGGTGCCGGGCTGCCAGGGTCAGGGCCTGCTCATACTGCTTGAGGTAGTAGTGCGACACGACAATATTGACTGTCGCCACTGAGTAGGCCACCACATTTTCCTGGCAGACGGCGATGTGCTGGGCCTCCTGCGCGGCTTCCAGGGCAGCCTCATACTCACCGATGTTCATGCGCAGGACGCCGATATTGCCCAGGACACGGCCCCGGTTGACCTCGTCACCCATCGCCTCAGCAATCCGCAGGCACTCGAGGTAGCACTCCATCGCACCGGCGTAGTCACCCTGCACGCGGGCACTGATTCCCAGCCCGTTGAGTGCCCGCACGTGGACCACCTGATTTCCACATGCCTGCGCAAGTTCGATTGCCTGGACACTGCAGGCTGCGGCCTCCTGAAAGCGCGACTGGTAGTACAGCGCATTGCCCTGCAGCATCACCGAGAACGCCTCACTGGACTGGTCTCCGGCTGCCTGGGCCAGGGCCTGAAGCTCCAGCAGGATGGTCTTGGCCTGCTCGGTGTCGGAAAAGATCAGGCGCTCTGCGGACTGCAGCCGCTCCTCCAGCTGCTCCTGAGGCTCAGCAGAGGAAAGAGGGGAGCTGGCCTGGATATGCATTCCTCAAGATAGGCAATCAATACTGACACCCGTATAACCGGCGTCCTGGGCATGGCTCCTTAAGGCGCGAGCAGTCCGCCCGTCTTACAGGCAGTGCAGTGAGCCCATCAACGGCAGAAGCCCGGTCGCCGCTGGACAGGAACAAGGGGCCCTCTGGCGAGGACCACTTCGTGTCTCCCTCACCGGTATCACGGCGTCGGTGGAAAACAACGAGTGGTCCGTGCCTGAACTGCCTGCTGTAGCCCGTACCCGTCAAGGCCCTTTCACGCTCCCTTGAGGCTTGTCAGGTTTTATCCACCCAGCACCCGTGCCCTCTACCATGCAGGGCAGGTCCACCGCTTCCCAGAGACGTCCTTGTGCCTACCGCTCCCGCCGTGCCCCAGGAGACCGACCATGAAGACCCGGATTCAGGCCATGCTGTCTGCTCACCCGCAACCTCAGGCCCTTTTTGACCAGGAAGCTCTGGCCGAATGCATCGCTGCATGTATGGAGTGCGCCCAGGCGTGCGGAGCCTGTGCCGACGCCTGTCTGGGCGAACCGGAGCATCTGGCCCACCTGCTGCGCTGCATCCGGATGAATCTCGACTGCGCTGATATATGTGCAGCCACAGCCCGCATCCTGTCGCGCCTGACTGCCCCCGATCAGAATCTGCTGCGCACCCAGCTGCAGGCCTGCGTGGCTGCCTGCAAGGCATGCGGAGATGAATGTCAGCGGCACGCCAGCGAGATGCACATGCAGCACTGTGCCCTATGTGCCGAAAGCTGTCAGCAGTGTGAAGCAGCGTGTGCCGCGCTGCTGGGCAGGGTCACGGAGTCAGCAGACCACTCGCGCGCAGCCGTACAGCCGTATTGACACACTCGGGACACAGGTGCGGCAGTGCGGGCACCTTTGCTCATGGCCGTCGCAGGGGGCTTCAGGCTGCCCTGATCCAAGCGTCATCTCGACTGCAGCTCAGCATCAGTGTGTCGGGTGTCTCAGCCCTGTTCGGCCCGGCTGGCTCCTGCCTGTACCCCGGGTATGCCGGCTCTGCGCTTTGCCCGGGTTGCACAGCGCTCATGGGCTGTCCCCCGTGTCTAGGTTTATCAACTGAAGATGCATCTACCGGCAGGCAGCTTCCCGGTGCGCCACGAGGACCTGGCCCTGTCATGACGGACGCCGCCCATTGACGGAGTTTCGGCAGTACTGCCGTCACCTGCCCTTGCGACTCACAGGGGTTCCCATTTGCGCAGACGACAGGAGCGCACTTCCGTCCACTCTACCCGCCGCCTGTCGCAGTCACCCGCTCCACTCACACCACAGCGGTTGACAGGGGAAGCCCTCAACTGCTCTGGTTACCGTTATCAGGTTCTATGACAAGGTTGTGGCACACCTGCGAGACCCTCACCGGACAACAGAGTCACCCGTCGCGGTTCATGTTTCGAGCAGTGCTTGTGTTCAGAGATAGGGCTTGAGCACGTCCAGGATCATCGCCGGGCCCACCACGGTCTTGGGGTTGATGTAGAGGACCGTGACGATCACGTTGCTTTTGACCTCAACGTCGGTGGAGACAGACGGAGGCCGCCGCCGGTCACGCCCATACACGCGGTCGGCCAGCATAATGCCGACCACAGGGAAGGCAGAGCGCTGGGTCACGATCGCGAAGTCCAGCCGTTTGCGGACCTCCCGGTTCAGCTCGCCCCTGGATTCCCCGGACTCAATGGTGAGGGCCACAAAGTCTGACAGCACCATATTGCTCTGCACAGCGTATGGCAGGTCCTTCAGCGCCTCGCGCAAGTCAAGTTCGAAACGGTCACTGACTCGGGATGATTTTGCCCGCGGAGCAGCAGCATTCCGCGTCGACAAAGGCCATTTCGGAAATGACAGCGGCATGGTTTATGGTAAATGAATCGTCAGTTCACAATGTGTCGAAATGGCAGTTCGGTGAACTGGGGCTAACATATCTAGGGTTCCCGCCGGAAATCTGATCCGGTCACAAAACATCTGCATGAGGCAGCTCTGACGACGTGCCGTGTGTGGCTTCCGGCCGGGATGAACCAGCGGCTGGCCTCTCCCCGAAGCAGGTCCGGCGCAGCATAGAACATAGAAGACGCTCCCTTGACGAAACGGGTTCTGTCCTCTGGAGCCTGCACCGAACGACTACAGCGCTGTGATCAAAGTGGCCCTTCAGAAGACTGATGTCCTGGACCCATGCTGAGCCTCTCCGCGACCTTGCGGCTACAAGACCGGGGGAGGAGTCTCCCACTTTCAACATCTTCCTGGACAGCTGTGGACCTACCGGATTCCCACGGCATGACAAATGGGCCAGAAGTGCTCCGGCCCATAAGAGGGGGCAACCGTCCGCGTCCCCGCTTACCGGGCCGGGTACTCGCGCAGGTAGACCGGCACGCCGATGTGCCCAGGCTCGCTGGTGGCCGCGTCTCCCAGGCCGTTGACCACGTGGTTGATCGTCCCGGCGCTCAGATTCACGGTCATGATGTGGTGGAGTCTGACACCGGGGGCCACGGGCACCTCGAAGCCGTTCTCGGTGCGGATTGAGGGGTTGTTCTGGTTGAACACGTACACGCCGCCGCCGTAGAGCCGGTGGTTCTGCACGTGGTCTGCCACCTTGTACCCGGCCCAGCCCAGCACACCGTCATGGCCCCACTCCGCCTGGGTGGGAGGATCGTAGGGCAGCTCGTTCTGGTACAGCACCGTCACGCCGTTTTCACCGTTCCAGATGGTGTTGTATTCCTGGAAGTGCTCGACGAACAGGCCGGTGGCCGTCACGTTATTGCCGTTGATCACGACTCCGTTGCGGCCAATGTTGGTGTTCCAGCGCTCGGTGTCGCCTGAAAACCCCTCGATGCCGTGGTCAGCGCGCCACACCCAGGTGTGGTCGATCAGGACATGGTCACTGTTGACCTCCAGGCTGATGTCCGCTTTCCCGATGTGCGGTCCACCCACGCGGAAGTACACGTCGCTGAGGGTGGTCGGGTCCGAGGGATCGGTGTTCCCGGCACCGTTGTTGCCGTTCTTCTTCCCCACCTGCAGCAGCACCGGCGAGAGCTGCGTTCCGGCGTCGATGGTCACCCCGGCAATAATCACGCCGGGGACGTCGGCGACCTGCAGTGGCGTCGACCCGCCCACCGCCGTGAGCGTCGCATGGCCGATGCCCAGCACCACGGTCCGGGCCCGTTTGACCGAGATGCTCTGCGCAACGTCGTACACGCCGGGGGTCAGCAGCAGATGCCGGCCGCGGGCAAGCTGCGTATTGATGGTCTGCACGGAGTCCGAGGGCCGGGCGACAAAGAACTCACTCAGCGGGATGGTGCGGCCCGGTGTCAGGACGTTTTCCCAGGAGGCGCCACGGGTGCTGGTCTGGGCCGACGGCACACGGACCTGATACTGGTCCTGCGCGTCCAGGAACAGGTAGGGTTTTTCGCGGCTAACGGGCGTCGTATCCAGGGTGGTATAGGGCTTGGTGGGAAACTCGGCCTCGGATGGCGCACCGATCACCCCAGCAAAGACCTGGTTCCACACGCCGTTGGTCCAGGTGCCAATGCTGCTGTTGCGCGTCAGCCACTGCTGCTGCGAGCCGTTGATGATGGTCTGGGCCCTGCTGTCGGCCAGAAATCCCCCACTGGCGTACTGCGGCCCGGCGGTGCAGTAGTCCATCAGGGACAGGTTGCCGCCCCGGATGTCCACCCGGCGCACCGAGACCGCCTGCGACACCGCCCAGAAGTTGGCCGAGGCCCGGCAGCCATCCTGCCCCTTCGCGTTGACGTTGATGGTCAGATTGGACAGTGTGCGCCAGAAGTTGACGAGGGCCAGGCAGTTGCTGGTGCCCCCGTCTCCCAGACAGCGGTTGTAGACCTCGACCTTGCCGTTGATGACCACGTCGTCAGGCGACGCCCCCAACCCGGCAATTTCGGTGTAATAGCCGGCCTTGATCTGCAGCGGCTGGGTGTCGGTGCCGTATACGCCGGGCTTGAACAGGTAGGCGTAGCGCTCGGTGCCCATCTCGTTGTTGACCTGCCGGGCATGGGTGGCGTCCAGCACAGCCTGAATCTGACTGACCGGCATGCCCGGATCAAAAACCGTGACATGCGGCCCCAGATCCCGGCTATCCATGGACCGCGCTCCGGCAACACGCAGCTTTCCGCTGTCTGCAGCGTGGTCGCTTACTGGTGCCGGTTGACCACAGGCGCTCAGGATCGCCACCAGCCCGGTCCAGAGCAGGAATTGCCGAGGAATTTGGCGAAGTTGTGCGGTTCGTACATGACCATTTTGAAAGACATCACTTTGACCTTCGGTATGGTGCAACATCTGCCCCCCTTTGATGCTCCGACGAGTGACGAAGAACAGGATCCGTGCAAAGGTAAAGCAGGCGACCTCCTTGTTAAAACCGCTGCTTCGCTGCACAGCGGTTCTCTTTTACATGCCTTGCGGGCCACACAATCCCGCGAAGACACAGGAAAAGCGACGAACAATATGGCTTCATAGATAAACAGGCAGTCGACAAATAGTTCGGCCACTTTCGCAGCCTCGAAATGAGTGCTGTCGGCGACGGGGCAGCATTCATATTCAGAATGGCATCAGACAAGGATTCACGTTCCGGTAATGCCAGAGCGATGAAACATTAGTAGAAGATCATCTCCGCCTGTCTTTATCTATAAGTTTGTGTATTGCCAAAGTAACAGGCTGCTCCACAGCTGTCAATATGAAAACGTTTCCACAAGATGCCGTGATTGCCTAAGCTGCGCCCTGGACGCATTTCCTGGCGATGCGCCTGTATGTCGCATCTTTCCATACTGGTTACCAGAGCAGAATCCCAGCAAAGGTATTCAGAAGTCTTTTCCAGTTCCCTAAAATCAACCGGGGAACAAGGGCCAGGCTTCGGCACCGGTCCTGAGGATCATCACGGGCGCATCCACGCTGGCCGCAAAACAGGTTCCAGCGCAGGTGGGCCCTCAGATTGAAACTCAGCCCTTCTTGTCACCCTTCAACAGGAAGACGGGGCATGTATGTCAGCCTGAATTCACGGGCCCTTCGCATGCCTGGCGGCACGGGCACGTCGCGAGTCAGTGCCAGTAACCATGCCAGGGACCTGTGCCCCTCCCTTACGCAAGGCGTTGCCCCGTCTGAAAACGCTTCCCAGCACACCCTGTCGCGGTCGCCCCGCCCCTACCCTGAAGCCATGAGCCTGCCCACGCTGCTGACCATCGGTTACGAGGATGCCGACCTGTATGATTTTCTGCACACCTTACAGGCGGCGGGCGTCCAGGCCGTGGTGGACACCCGTGAACGCGCCCAAAGCCGCCGTAAGGGCTACAGCAAAACTGCGCTGGCCCTGGCCCTGGCGCAGCAGGGCATCGACTACCACCACCTGCGGGCGCTGGGCACCCCGCCCGATATCCGCAAGGCCTACAAACTCGATAGGGACTTTGCCGCCATGAAAGCCGGCTACACCCAGCATCTGGCCACCCAGGGCGAGGCCCTGACAGAACTGGCCGCGCTGGCCGTCAAAACCCGCGTTGCCCTGCTGTGTTATGAAGCCAATCCGCAGGAATGCCACCGGTCCCTGATTGCCCGCAGGCTGCAGGAAATGGGGCTGATTGGCGAGGTGCAGGATCTGCGCGTCACGTCCCGCTGACCAGAGCAGCCTGGGCCCTGGTGCAGAACAGCCGGAAGTTTCTACACCTCAGCGCAGCGCTTGCCTGGCCACGTTTCCCCGCTGCGCCCGCTCCTCCCTTTTCACGGGAAGAAACACCATCTGCGGTGCAGGGTGAGACAGGAACTGCTGGTGGGGGATGTTCCAGGCGTAGGCGCCCGCCAGGGAAAACAGCAGCAGGTCACCTGACCGCACCTGTCGGGCCAGCACGTCCTTGGGGGTACACAGTTGCCCGGCCACCGTGACCACGCCGCTTTCAGCAGCCGGGTGCTGCTGAGCGGAACAGCACCCCGGTAAGGGACGCCACTCCCTTTTTCAGGCGGAAAGACGGTAGGTACCCTAGCTCGTAGCGGCACCGGAGCCCCGGCGGAATAAACATTCATCCACCCTATTCCAGAGGTTTGCCCTTCTGGGCATGAAACGATCCGGTATGACAAACGTCCGTATGAACATAGGGTGCGCCGGCTGGGGAGTGGCTAGCGGGCAGCCAGCGCATTTCGACCAGGGCGGCAGTGTGCTGCAGCGGTATGCAACCCGGTTCCCGGCTGTGGAGATCAATTCCTCGTTCTACCGCCCGCACCGGCACAGCACCTACCAGAAATGGGCCGCCAGCACACCGGAAGAGTTCCGGTTCAGCGTCAAGGTCCCCAGGGCGGTGACCCATCAGGCGAGGCTGCGCGGCTGTCATGATCTGCTGAGCACATTCCTGGAGCAGGTGGCCGGGCTTGGAACAAAACTCGGGTGTCTGCTCGTGCAGCTGCCGCCCAGTCTGGCGTTCGAGGATGCTGTGGCGGACGCATTCTTTCAGGCACTGCGGAGCCGGACTCGGGTCCCGCTGGCCTGCGAGCCCCGCCACATGTCCTGGTTCGGCCCGGCCGCCAGCAGCCTGCTGAGCGCGTACCAGGTTGGCCGTGTGGCGGCCGATCCGGCCATCACGCCGCAGGCCACCGTCCCAGGAGGCTTTGACCAGACGGTGTACTACCGCTGGCATGGCTCACCCCGGGTGTACTCCTCCAGTTATTCCGACCAGCAGTTACAGGACCTGGCCCAGGCCCTCATGGCCGGAGCCGCCCATGCTGAGCCCTGGGTCATCTTCGACAACACGGCGGCGGGGGCAGCAGCCGGGAATGGATTGAAACTGCTCGACCTCCTGAGGGACGCAAAGCAGGTCTAGGCCCGCATGCCTCCCCCGTTCTGCTTGTTCATCCAGGCCGGGGGCTTGGGTGCAAAGCGGCCCAGGATGGTCTGCTGGTCGTAGGCGAGGTAAGCGTCGGCCCAGGGGAAGGTCTGGTTGAGCACGCGGATTGCCTCGGGGCTGCCCATGCCGTGGTCGAGCTGATACAGCACGAACTGCTCGGGCGTTTCCAGACGCAGGTAGGTCGGCATGCTGCCAGCGTGCTCGTCGAGGATGCTCTGGAACTCGCCCACCGCGTCGGGGCTGGCATTTTCCAGGTCGATGGTCACGTACATGACCTTGGGCACTTCCGCCAGCTGCTCGACACTCACCACTTCCTCGGCGATGGCGCGCAACCCACCGTCCTCGGATTCCAGCTCCACGATGACTAGGGCCGGCGTGTCGTTGACCAGTTTTTCCTGAATGCGCTCATAGGCCCGGGAGAAGGCCACCAGTTCGGTCTGCCCGGATTCGTCGGCCAGAATGAACCGGGCCATCATGCCGCCGGACTTGGTGGGCTTCTTGACCACGCCCTCGATCATGCCGGCCAGCACAGCCTTGAGGCGCTTGCCCGGTGCGACGTTCTGCTGCGTGAACCAGGTGTCGAGGTCGCTGATCCGGCAGCTGGCAGCTTCACGCAGGCCCTCGTGCTGCTCCAGGGGGTGGCCGGAGATGTACAGGCCTAATGCTTCCTTCTCGATGCTCAGGCGTTCCAGGTCGGTGAACGATGGGACTCCACTGCGCAGCGGACGCTCCTTTTTCACCTCTTCCATGCCGAACATCATGCTCATGCCGCTGGCCGCCTTCGCGTTGATGTCGGCCGTTCCTGCGGCGTCCTCCAGGGCGTCTTCCAGACTCTGCAGCAGCTGGTTGCGTTCGCCGAACTGATCGAAAGCCCCGCTCTTGATCAGGCTTTCCATCGCCTTGCGGTTGCACACCTTGTTGCCCAGGCGCGAGCAGAAATCTGCCAGGGACCGGTAGCGTCCTGCCCGCTGCCGCTCTTCCAGGATGCGCTGCACCGCCGCCTCGCCCAGGCCCTTGATGGCGTACAGCCCGAACAGGATCTCCTCCCCTTCTACAGCAAAGTCGGGCGCCGAGCGGTTGATGTCGGGCGGCAGCACGTGCACGTCCATCTTGCGGGCGTCAGACACGTACTCGGCGACCTTGTCCGAGTCACGGCGCTCCACAGTAAGCAGCGCGGCCATGAACTCGACCGGGTAGTTCGCCTTGAGCCACGCGGTCTGGTAGGTGATGACGCCGTAGGCGGCGCTGTGACTTTTATTGAAGCCGTAATTTGCAAACGCGTCCAGCAGGTCGAACAGCCGGTTGCCCTCATCCTTGGGCACACCGTTGTTCCCGGCGCCTTCCACGAAAATCTGCCGCTGGCGCTTCATTTCCTCGGCGTCTTTTTTACCCATCGCCCGGCGCAGCAGGTCGGCGCCGCCCAGCGAGAAGCCGGCGACCTCCGAGGCGATCTGCATGATCTGCTCCTGGTACACCGGAATTCCGTAGGTTTCCGCCAGGATCTTTTCGAGGTACCTCGCGCTGGTGGGGAAACCGTCGCGGACGTAATCCACCTCTTCCAGACCGTGGTGGCGGCGGACGTAGGTGGGAATGTTCTCCATTGGCCCCGGGCGGTACAGCGCCGAGAGGGCGATGATGTCCGCCAGACGGCGCGGCTTGAGGCGGCGTGAAGCGTCGGCGATCCCGGCCCCTTCGAGCTGGAAGACGCCTTTAGTGTCCCCGCGGCTCATCAGCTCGTAGGTCCTGGCGTCGTCGAAGGGGATGGTGTCGAAGTCAATCTCGATACCACGCGACTCGCGCATGATGCGTTTGGCCTCGTCCAGGAAGCTCAGGGTACGCAGCCCCAGGAAGTCCATTTTGATCAGGCCGATGTCCTCGACGGCCTTCATGTCGTACTGACAGACCATGCCCTCGCCGGACGTGTCGCGCATGACCGGCACGAGGTCGGTCAGCTGCGTCTTGCCGATGACAACACCCGCCGCGTGCACCGAGGCGTGACGCGTCAGGCCCTCAAGCTTCTGCGCGAACTCGTAGGCTTCGAGCAGCTGGGCGTCCTCGGCCAGCATCTGCGCGATGTCCGGCACCGCCTCGCGGGCCTGCTCCAGGCTGTAGCTCTTGCCGAACTTGATGGGAATCAGTTTGGAGACCTTGTCCACCTTGGCGTACTCCAGTCCCATCACTCGCGCCACGTCCTTCAGGCAGGCCTTGGACGCCATGGTTCCGAAGGTGGCGATCTGCGCGACCTTGTCCTCGCCGTACTTGTCCTGCACGTAGGCGATCACCTCAGAGCGCCTCGCGTCGTTGAAGTCGATGTCGAAATCCGGCATGGAGATACGGTCCGGGTTCAGGAAGCGTTCGAACAGCAGCGCGAATTCCAGCGGATCGAGGTTGGTGATGCGCATGGCGTAGGCGACCAGACTGCCTGCGCCCGAGCCGCGCCCAGGGCCCACGCTGATGTTCTGGTCCTTGGCCCAGTTGATGTAGTCCGCCACGATCAGGAAGTAGTCGGGGAACCCCATGTTGTTAATGACCGACAGCTCGTACTCGGCGCGGCGCAGGATCACCAGGGCGTGTTTGTGGTGGGCGCGGGTCGTTTCCTCGCCGTCCCCGTCCGGTTCAAGTTCAATGCTGGTGTCGCTGCTTTCCTGGCGGGCCCGGCGGCAGTCCTCATGGGCGTAGCCGGGCAGCTTTCCGGCCTCTGCCTCGGCTTCCATGATTTCCAGCGCGGGGTACTTGGTGTACTTCTCCCCGGCGTCCTGACCGCGCACCTCCCACACGCTGCCCATAAAGGCCAGCAGGGTCAACAGGGTTTCCAGGTCGCAGGTACGGGCGTCACAGCCGTCTACCCGTTTCAGAACGGCAGCCGCGTCGTCCGGTCCCAGCGCTTCCAGGGAACGTAGGGCGTAATCCCGCAGGAGGTTCTCGGTGGCGTGCCCGGGATAGCGCTTGACCGTTCCCCGGTAAGTCTGCACCCGCAGTTCTTCTTTCATGGTGCGGCCTTCGGGGATGGGCAGGGCCGGCATCTGATAGACACGATTCTTGCCCACCGGCAGGTCCACGTTGCACAGGTCCGCGATGGCGGCGGTGTTGTCGAAGGGTTCCTCGCCCCACTCGCTGACCGGCAGCGCCGCCTGCATCTCCTCCAGGTTCTTGACGTAGAACTCGTCGCAGGGAAACTTGAAGCGGTTCTCGTCGGCCAGCGTGGCCTTAGTCTGAATAGCCAGCAGCGTCTCGTGGGCGGTGGCGTCGCTTTTCTTGACGTAATGGCCGTCGTTGGTCGCGACCAGACCGATGCCCAGTTCCTGCGCCCAGGCCCTCAGGATGGGGTTGTTGCGCTTCTGCTCGGGCAAGCCGTGGTCCTGAATCTCGATGTAGTAGTTCTCGCCGAACAGCTCGCGGTACCACAGCAGGCGTTTCTTGGCGTCTTCCTCGCGGCCCTGCAATAACAGTTGCTGCACCTCGCTGCCCAGGCAGCCCGAAAAGGCAATCACGCCCTTGTGGTGTTCCTGCAGCAGTTCGTGGTCGATGCGGGGCTTGTAGTAGTAGCCCTCGGTGTAGCCGCGGCTGCTCAGGCGGCACAGGTTCTGGTAGCCCTCGAAATCGCGGGCCAGCAGGGTCAGGTGGAAAATGCCCTTCTCGCCGTCCTGGGCGCGGGTGCGGTCGCGCCGGGTGCCCTGTCCCGGCACCACGTACGCCTCGTACCCGATGATGGGTTTGACGCCCGCCGCCTGGGCATAGTTGTAGAAATGCACCGCCCCGTGCATGTTGCCGTGGTCGGTCATGGCCAGCGCCGGCGTGCAGCCGTCCGGCGTGACCTCCTTGGCCCACTTCAGCAGGTCCTTGAGCTTGGCCGCGCCGTCGAGCAGGGAATACTGGGTATGCTGGTGCAGGTGCGCGAACCGTTTGGGCTTGCAGCACGAGCCGTCCGGCAGGTGGATATGTGGAGAAGGGGCGAGGTCGGCGGCGGTCATATCTTTCAGCATAGGGGGACGGGACTCACGGCGCTGTGACGCCTGGGCTTGACGGACACGTCAAAGCGACACCCTGCCTTTTCCCGCATGGACAGCAGAAGTCCATCCACGTTTCACCAGTATGGAAAAGGCTGCAACCAGCCTCATATCTGTCAGCGTGCTCCCGCTCACTTACCGGAGACTTCAATCGAGCCGGGGTGTACCGTAGAGATCCACAGGAGGCGGACGTGCTGAGCGTAAGACCCATGTCATGGCCTGATTCTCATACTCCGGGAATGAGACCGGGCGTCCGCGAACTGCGCTTCGGATATGGGCTGTTTGCGTTGCTATTGATGACCACCCTGCTAGTAGTGGTGCTGATGGAGCGCCCAGCAGTCTACTGGGTGCTGCTTCCCCTGCTGGCAACCCAGGTGCTTGCCTTATGGCTGGCCAGACGCATTATCCGGATTGTGCGGCATCACCGGCAGGTGCGTGAATCTTACGAACAGGAATTGGATTTTGCCCGGCAGGTCATGGAGAGCATGGTGCACGGCGTGACCGTGACTGACAAGCATGGTCAGTTCGTCTATGCCAATCAGGCCGCCGCCGAAATCTATGGACGCCCACCCGAAGAGATCGTCGGCAACACGGCTTTCGCCCTGACCACTCCGGAAGACCATCACCTGCTGCGCGCTGCACAGCAGGCGCGCCAGCGGGGCCGCAGTGGGGCTTACCACGTGCGGGTGCAGCGGCCCGGCGGGGAACATGTGCGGGTCCAGGTGACCGGCACGCCACGGTTTCATCAGGGACGTATCGTCGGAAGTTTTGCCTCGGTCATCCTGGCACCTGAACTCGCCCCGGCTGGCCAGGACACCCCGGCTCCTCGGTCTGGCTGAAACCGGCGTTAGAGTTGGCCGGACAATTCACGCTGGCCTGGCGAAGAGGTCCCCTCCAGACCCCGTGAATAGAAGCTCGGTACAGGGGTATCCACGGCTCCCAACCGATGTTCGCGCGGAAACACTCCGGCGCGCTTGTCTGCTGTGGCTGCGGGCATGATCAGATCTGTCCTGTGTCCTCGCCCCTGTAACGCTGAGCATGGAACTGTCTGGCCCCTTTCTGATAAACATCGCTGAGCCTGAATGCCCCGCCTTTCAGAACCAGTCCAGGCGAAGGCCGAGCAGCGGGAGACCTGCTACCCACCAGGGCCCTTCATCGCCAATCCAGTGGTCTGAGCAACCCACAGGCAACACCCGGAGAACCGTGCCCTTCCAATCCTACTTGAGTCTAATACGCTCAAGTCTATTGACTTCCTTCAACTGTAGCCTTATGCTGTCGGACGTTTAGAACTGCTGCCCTGTGGGCTGCAAATCCCTGTCTTTCAAGGAGTCAACTCATGGCTAAAGCTGTTGGAATCGACCTGGGCACCACCAACTCCGTTATTTCCGTCATGGAAGGTGGCCGCCCCGAAGTGATCGTGAATGCCGAGGGCGGACGCACCACTCCCTCTGTCGTGGCCTACAAGGGCGACGAGCGCCTGGTGGGCCAAATCGCCCGCCGTCAGGCCGCGCTGAACCCGGCTGCCACGCTGTTTGAAGTCAAGCGCTTCATCGGCCGCCGCTGGGACGAGGTGAAGGAAGAAGCTGCGCGGAGCCCCTTTAAGGTCAAGGAAGGCCCCGGCGGCAGCGTCCGCATCGAAGTGAACGGTCAGGATCTGGCGCCCGAGCAGGTCAGCGCCGAGGTGCTGCGCAAGCTGGTCAGCGACGCTTCCGCCAAGCTGGGCCAGAAGATTACCGACGCTGTGATCACTGTGCCCGCCTACTTCGACAACTCTCAGCGTGAAGCCACCAAGCAGGCCGGCGAGATCGCGGGTCTCAACGTGCTACGCGTGATCAACGAGCCCACCGCCGCCGCGCTGGCCTACGGTCTGGAGCGTAAGGGCAACGAGACCGTGCTGGTCTTCGACCTGGGGGGCGGCACCTTCGACGTGACCATCCTGGAACTGGGTGACGGCGTGTTCGAAGTGAAATCCACCGCCGGCGACACCCACTTGGGCGGCGCGGACTTCGACCACCGCATCGTGGACTGGCTGGCCGAGGAGTTCAACCGCGAGCACAACTTCGACCTGCGCAAGGACAAGCAGGCCCTGCAGCGCCTGATCGAAGCGGCCGAGAAGGCCAAGATCGACCTGTCCAACGCCTCGGAGTCCAGCATCAGCCTGCCCTTCATCACCTTCGACCCCGAAACCCGCACCCCCATGCACCTGGAGCGGACGCTCTCCCGCGCCAAGTTCGAGGAACTGACCGCCGATCTGCTGCGCCGCGTGCGCAAGCCGGTCGAGCAGGCCCTCAGTGACGCCAAGCTCAGCGCCAGCGACATCAACGAAGTGATTCTGGTAGGTGGCTCGACCCGCATCCCGGCCGTCAAACGCATCGTGCAGGATCTGGTTGGCAAAACCCCCAACGAGTCGGTCAACCCCGACGAGGCCGTGGCCCTTGGCGCCGCCGTGCAGGCCGGCATCATCCAGGGTGACTCCGCGCTGGGTGACATCGTGCTGGTGGACGTGACACCGCTGACTCTGGGCGTGGAGGTCAAGGGCGGCATGATCGCTCCCATGATCACCCGCAACACCACGGTCCCCGCCAAGAAGACCGAGATCTACACCACCGCCGAAAACAACCAGCCTGGCGTGGAAATTAACGTGCTGCAGGGTGAGCGCCCCATGGCCAACGACAACAAGTCCCTGGGCCGCTTCAAGCTCGAAGGCATTCCGCCCATGCGCGCCGGTCAGGCCCAGATCGAAGTGACCTTCGACATCGACGCCAACGGCATCCTGCACGTGACGGCCAAGGAAAAGACCAGCGGCAAGGAAGCCAGCATCCGCATCGAGAACACCACCACCCTCGACAAGAGCGACGTCGAGCGCATGGTCAAGGAAGCCGAGGAGAACGCCGCGGCCGACAAGCTGCGCCGCGAGAAGGTCGAGAAGCGCAACAACCTCGACTCCCTGCGCGTGCAGGCCACCCAGCAGCTTGAAGAGAACGAAGGGGCCGCTCAGGACGCCAAGGATGCACTCAAGGCTGCGGCCGACGAGGCCGAAGAAGCGGTGCGCAGCGAGGACGACGTCCGCATTGAGAGTGCCCAGAAGCGTCTGGAAGAAGAGCTGCGCACCTTCATGACCGCGCAGCAGGCGGCCCAGGGGCAGCCGCAGGGCGCCCAGGCTCAGGGCACCCGGGTCGATGACGACGTGATCGACGCGGACTTCAAGGCCGCCGAGTAAGGCCGGGCCGCGGACACCCGGCAGCGAACAGGCTGCGGGTGTCCGAACCAACGCCCTTCTCTGGCCCCCACACCAGACCACCCCCAGGGGGAGAGGACGGCCCACGAGCCCCCTCTCCCCTATCTTGCAGTGAATGTTCCGGAGGCGACCCCCCATGACCAACGATGACCAGAAAAACACCGGCAGCGGTTCACAGGCCGAAGACACCACCGAGACCCTGAGGCCGGAGATGGACGGCGAGACCAGCGACGTTGAGGTCCTGGACGCCGAGACCGACAACATGGAAGAAGACGCCGACCTGTCGGGCTTCCCTGATATGGACGAGGGCATGTTCGCCCAGGTCCAGGAAATGATGGGCAAGCTGCAGCGCGCCGACGAACTGGAAAAGGAGAACGCGGATCTGCGTCACCGCCTGGGCCGTCTGGCTGCCGACTTCGAGAGCTACCGCACCCGCACCGCGCAGGACAGCGCCGAGGCGCAGGGCCATGGTGTGAGCAAGGCTGCCGAGGCCCTGATGCCGGTCTACGACGACATCGACCGCGCCGTCACCATGGGCAGCGGCGACCCGGCCAAGCTGATTCCGGGCATGCAGGCTGTGCAAGGCAAGGTACTGAATATCTTCTCGGGCCTGGGTCTGGAAGCCACCGGCAAGGAGGGCGAGGCCTTCGATCCCCAGTGGCACGAGGCGATTCAGGTGGTGCCCGGCGAGCAGGACGACACCATCGTGCAGGTGTACCAGCTGGGCTTCCGCATGGGTGACCGACTGGTGCGCCCGGCCCGTGTGGTCGTCAGCAAGAAGGACTGAGCATGACCGACCCGCTGCACGGTGTCACGCTCCAGACCATCGTGGAGCGCCTCGCGGACGAGTACGGCTGGGAGGGCCTGGCCCAGCGGGTCCCGGTGCGCTGCTTCCAGTACGACCCCAGTGTCCAGAGCAGCCTCAAGTTCCTGCGCAAGACCCCCTGGGCACGCGCAAAGGTCGAGGCGCTGTACGTGGACCTCGTTACCCGCTGACCCTCTTCCCTTTCCCTCTTTCCGCCAGGAGGCGACCACCATGGCCTATAAGGATTATTACGACGTGCTGGGTGTCTCGCGTGGCGCGTCCGACGCGGATATCAAGTCCGCCTACCGCAAACTCGCCAAGCAGTTTCACCCTGACAAGAACGCCGGCGATGACAAGGCCGCCGAGCGTTTCAAGGAAATCGGTGAAGCCTACGCCGTTCTGAACGACCCGGAGAAGCGCAAACTGTATGACCAGTACGGGCATGCAGGGCAGGTGCCTCCCGGGGCCTATCCGGGCAGTGGGGGGTTTCCCGGCGCGGATTTCGGCGGCTTTGATCCGGGGCAGTTCAGCGACTTCTTTCAGGGCCTGTTCGGGCAGACCGGGGGGCGTGGCGGCGCCGGTGGATACCGCAATCCGGCCGGGCAGCAGGTCAACATCGAGGATCTGCTGGGCGGACTGGGCGGCGCGGGGCAGAGCCGGCGCTTCGTGCAGAACGTCGAGGGCGAACTGCAGGTCACGCTGGAAGAGGCCTTCAGCGGCTCGGACGAGGTCATCAACGTGGATGGCAAACGCCTGAGCCTGCGCGTGCCGGCCGGCACCCGGGACGGCGCACGTCTGCGGCTGGCTGGTCAGGGCCCTGGTGGGGGCGACGTTCTGCTTACCATCCGCGTGCTGGAGGACGGCCGCTTCGACCTGGACGGCGACGACCTGACCACCAGCGTGGACGTACCCGCGCCGGTTGCCGCTCTGGGGGGGGATGTCAAGGTGCAGACCATTGCCGGCACCACCGGCAACCTCACCGTGCCTCCCGGCAGCAGTGGTGGGCGCAAGATGCGCCTGCGCGGGCAGGGATGGCCACGCAGGGACGGCAGCCGGGGTGACCTCTACGTGCGGCTGAACATCACCGTGCCCAAGGACCTATCCGACGAAGAAAAGGAGCTGTACCGCCAGTTGCGCGATCTGCGCCGCTGAGTCGGCAAACCAGGGAGCGGGCCGCGTCTTATATAAAGACGCGGCCCACTTGAGTCCCTGGTCATCCCAGCAATCTTCTCTGTGTGCCCTGGACCCGCTGTCCACTCATGATGGCGGTCTTCTGGCCAGTTCCCAGTTCACTCCCTGTCCGGCTGGCTGATGCCTTCCAGGGCCTGCTGGTCAGCGTTGGTATCGGTCCGGATGGCCAGATCGCCCAGGCTGACAATGCCCACCACCTTGCCGCCCTCGGTCACCGGGAGGCGGCGAAGCTGCCGCTCGGCCATGGCCTGCGCTGCTTCACGTACGTCTGTGCCCGCATCCATCGTGAAGACCCCGCCCGTCGCGTAGTCGTTGGCGGGCGTACCGTAGTCGTGGCCGTTGGCCACAGCCCGCACCACGATGTCGCGGTCAGTGATGATGCCCCGCAGGGTGTCGCCCTCCATCACCAGGACGTTGCCGATGTCCTGCTCACGCATCAGCGTGGCGACCTCCTTGAGCGTGGCCTGGGAGCCCACCGTCGTCAGTTCACGGGTCATGATCTCGCCTAAAGTCGTCATGTCCGCACCTTAAAGGCCGTTGTCCTTCCCGGTGTAGGAAGAGCCTGAAGGCAGGCATAAGGCCAGAGGGCAACGAAGCAGGACAGACCATGACGGTCTGTCCTGCAGTGTTTCAGGGCGTCAGCTCAGCGCATCAGCCAGTCGAAGCTGGTCTTGATCAGCATGTTGCGGCTGTTGGGGGTCAGGCCTTCCAGACCGAAGCCCATGTTGACGGTGCGGTACTTGCCAGCGTCGTTGGCCACGATGGCTCCGGCATTTTCGCTGGCATTCTGGGCGGTGACGCGGGGACGCTGGGTCTGCGGCTGCCCACCGAAGATCTGATTCAAGACGGTGCCGATCACGTTGGCGGCCAGCTGCTCGACCAGACCGCGCGGCTGCTGCACCTTCTGGGTGGCGCGGTTGCGGTTCGGGTCGACGCGGATACTCTGCGCCGTGATGGTGCCTGCGTTGGCATTGGCACTGCCCCAGCTGGCGACCACACTGCTTCCGCTCAGATCAGCAAGGACATCGGGGTAGTACTGGTTGCCGGCGCTACCCTGGGCATTCAGGTTGAAGGCCGTGTTGCCGAATGCCCCGCGGGTCACGAACTTGGGGGTGCCGCTGCTGTCAGCCACGAAGCGTGTCTTCAGGATGCCGCGGTAGAACTCGCCCGTGCCGATGTCGTAGCCGACGTCCTGACCGGTGACCAGCAGGCGGCCACCAGCAGCCAGGAACTGACGCAGCAGGTTCTGGTCGTTGGCTGTAATGGTGTTCTGGTACTGCTCGCCGGTCGCCCAGATCACGATGTCGGCGCGGTTGAGTTCACTCAGCGGCACCTGACCCTGGGTCTGGGTGTTCCACACGAAGGCTCCGCCAGTCGCCGCGTTGGCCTTGATGGCGTCACGCAGGGCGTTGGTCACGTCGGCACCCTGGCCCATATCGTCATCGACCAGCAGAACTTTGGGTTTCTGATTGCTGGCGGGCGGGGTGGGGGCCGGAGCAGGGGCCGGGGCCGGAGCACTGCCCGCGATGTCCCGGATAAAGCAGCCCTTGAGGCGGCCCACGTAGGGATCACGGCCCCATTCCTGCACGGTGCAGGTAAAACCATCCGTACCGATGCCGGTCAGGTAACGGCCTGCCGTACCGAAGGCGGCTTCCTTGCGGCCAGTGAAGTTACACTTGCTGCCTTCAATGGCGCACAGGGTGTAGCCAGCTGGGCCCGTCGGCTGCGCCGGCTGGAGGCGTTGGCGCAGGGGCTGGTGTGGGCGCAGGAGCGGGTGCTGGGGCAGGAGTGGGCGCTGGTGTCGGAGCGGGGGCGGGAGCAGGCGTTGGAGCGGGTGCCGGGGCCGGCTTGGGAGCAGGAGCTGGTGCGGGGGCCGGAGCAGGAGCCGGTGTAGGTGCTGGTGCCGGGGCAGGTGCGGGAGCAGGTGCCCCAGCCGTCACTCCCAGTTTGCCCAGGGCCCCTGGAATGCTGATCACACCGTAACCGACATTGTTGTTCTTGTTTCCGGCGTTGCTGGCACTCGTATACAACGCATTTTTGATGGCGTCCACGCTGCTGCCGGGCTTCGCCGAGAGCATCAGGGCCACAGCGCCCGCCGCGATGGGACTGGCCTGCGAACTGCCACTCAGGGCGCCGTACTTGTTGCCAGGGAAAGCGCTGGTGATCTCCACACCGGGCGCGGCGATATCGGGTTTAACAAAGACGCCGTTGATCTTGCCGGTCCACGCCACGGGGCCGCGGCTGCTGAAGCTGGCCACATTGCCGCTTTGGTCCACGGCGCCCACACCAATGGAGTCAGGCAGGTTACCGGGGCTGCCGGTGCTGCCAGCGGCGGGGCCGAAGTTACCGATGGCAAATACCGGCACCACCCCTGCCTTAATCATGTTCTGCACCGGCACGATAAATTCGTCGTGGGTGCCGGGAATCCCCAGGCTCATGTTGACCACGTCGGCGCCGTCGTCGGTATCCGCGTTGTTGTCGGGGTCCAGCACGTACTGCATTCCGGCGATCACCTGCGCGAAGGTTCCTTCGTTGTTGGGCAGCACCAGGGCACTGATGACCCTGGCACTCGGCGCGATCCCGACCGAGTCACCGACCAGCAACCCGGCGGTATGTGTGCCGTGATTGGTGGAGTCGTGCGGCTGGCTGCTCACACGGTCACCCTCGGCGTTGAACTCCATAAAGGCAGCCAGCTTCCCGTTCAGCTGCGGGTGACTGGGGTCGATCCCGCTGTCCAGGTGACCGATCTTGACGTTCTGGCCCTTAAAGCCGGCGGCCCAGGCCTGTGGAGCGCCCACCTTCTGAACGTGCCACGGAGTTCCGGCGGCTGCGGCCGCCGTGCTGAGCGCGACGGCTCTGGGCTTGGGAATCTGAACCTTGAAGTTCTCGAAGATGTCCGTTACGAAAGGCAGCGTGGCCAGCGCACGGGCCTGAACAGGCGTAATGCGCAGGTACACGCTCTGGTCGAGCCACAGTTGGGTGGCCTTGCCGGACTTCATGGCCTGTCCTACGACCCCAGCAGGCCCCAGTTGTGCCAGGCGCTGGGCCAGCTGCGCACGCAGGTTCTTCATCTGGCCTCGGCCACGGGCAGTGTTGCCGAAAGCAAAACGGACAATGACCCCAACCTGCGTCTGGTCACCACGTTTGGCGCGTTCCAGCAGCGCGGGAGACAGACCCGCCGCGCTGGCGGTAGACAGGCCGCCCATAGACAGGGCAGCGCCGAGCATCAGCATTTTACGTTTCATGAAAGTCAGCGTAGCCGCCGGCTGGTGACGTGCTCTGAAGGGAGCGTGAGGACACCTTGACCTGCCATCAGTGAACAGTCAGCCTGCGATGACGACGCCGTCATCGCAGGAAACCATATTCGGAGCCCCCAGTTCAGAGCCCTGAATCAGCGGTGGTACCGGACAATGAGCTCGCCCTTGGTAGTAATGCTATGCAGCATGCTGTTGCGGGAATAGCTCAGGATGATGTCTCCATTGCTCAGCTGAAGCAGGTTCAGCACGCCACGCACTCCGTTGCCAGTTGCCGAATTGTTGCCGCGGATATTCCACTGAAAGCCGCTTTTCACGTCCAGCAGCCGGTCCGCCGCGTCGCTGGGCGCCACGCTCGTGGCCTTGGCGCTGAACCCCTCGGGGCCACGCATCTCCCCAGTGCGCAGGTCGATGCTGACGCCCTTGAGGATGCCGTTCATTCCGGGCGCATCACCGAACAACACCCGGTGGCTGTCACGGCTGACCGACATACGGATCGTTCTGTTGGTGGCAGCCAGGGTGGGCTGAAACACCACATAACTCAGGAACTCTTTCTTGCTGATTCCCAGTCGTTCGCTATAGGTCGGCATTTCCCCACGCTGGGCACTGGCCATCACCTGATTGAGTGCCTGTGGATCGCCGCCCACATTTATCACGCGCAGACTCAGGTCCACCAGCGACAGGCTGCTCCGGCGTTCCATCAGAACCACAGTCTGAGATGTCTGAGGCAGCAAAGCTGCCATTCTGGTCTGCCAGCCTGCCGTCAACGGTTGGGCGACCGCCAGCGAAGCCAGTGCCAGGACTGGAACCAAAAACCGTGCCGCCTTCATGCCACGTTGAGCATAAGACGACACGGTGAGAATTCCCGGCGCCCAGCGCTCATTCGGCTTCAGGCGAGGTCAGGCGGAAATCAGGTTGGGAGGGGAACTCCGGTCAGGCTTTGCCGACGCTGCCCAGCACGCCCAGCTTGTGTTCCACAATCTTGCTCATAACCTCGCGGGCTGGTCCCATGATCTTGCGGGGATCGAATTCCTTGGGACTGTTTTTCAGGATCTCGCGTACGCCGACCGTCATGGCCAGACGCAGGTCGGTGTCCACGTTGACCTTGGCAATGCCGTGCTGTGTGGCGCGTTGCAGGTCCTCGTCGGCAATACCGAAGGCGTCCCCGATCTCGCCGCCACAGTCACGGAAACGCTGCACGATCTCGGCAGGAACCCCACTGGAGCCGTGGGCCACCAGCGGAATGCTCAGCAGCTTCTCGATCTTCTCGATGCGCTCGTGGTCGATAAACGGGCGGCCCTTGCCCTTGTAGGCGCCGTGGCTGGTGCCGATGGCAATGGCCAGGTAGTCGGTGCCGGTCTGCTCCACGAACTGCACCGCTTCTTCAGGGTCGGTCAGAAAGGCGTCCTTCTCGTCAACGACGATGTGCTCTTCGATACCGCCCAGACGCCCCAGCTCGGCCTCCACGCTGATGCCCATGGCGTGCGCGGCTTCCACGACGCGCCGGGTTTCCTGGATGTTCTCGGCGAACTGGTGATGCGAAGCGTCGATCATGACCGACGTAAAGCCCATCTTGATGGCCTTCAGGGCACTCTCGTATGAACTGCCGTGGTCGAGGTGCAGCGCGACCGGCACCGTGGCTCGCTCGGCCAGGTCGATGACGATGTTGGCCAGATCCTGACCGCCGTACTTGATCGCACCTTCGCTCATCTGCACCATGACGGGGCTGCGCAGCCGCTCGGCGGTGTGGATGATCGCCTGCGTGATTTCCATGTTGTTGGTGTTGAACGAACCGACGCCGTACTTGCCGGCGCGTGCCGGGACCAGAATGTCGTTACCAGTGACGAGCATATTGTGCCTCCTTTAACGGTTCCTACTTTACCCGCTGCCTCCGATCTGCCAAGCAGGTCTACTGGACGTGCAAGGAGCAGGCGTAGCATGAGCGCATGACGACCACCGCCTTCGACTTCAGCGCGCAGCTGTCTCGCCGGGCCCGGACCATGAACGCCAGTGCCATTCGGGAAATCCTGAAAGTTACGCAGCAGCCCGACGTGATCTCGTTTGCCGGTGGTCTGCCCGCTCCGGAACTGTTCCCGATCGAAGACGTGCGCCGCGCAGCCGACGAGGTGCTGACCCGTTATGGCTCGGCAGCGCTGCAGTACAGCACCACCGAGGGCCACCCCCCACTGCGCGAGTGGATTGCCGTGCGCCACGGGATCCCGGCCGCCAACGTGCAGATCGTGACCGGCAGCCAGCAGGGCCTGGACCTGCTGGGCAAGGTACTGATCGACGAGGGCGACACGGTGCTGGTCGAGGCGCCGACCTACCTGGGGGCGCTGCAGTCCTTCCAGCCGTACCTGCCGCGCTACGCCCAGGTCCCCACGGACGACGGCGGCATTGACGTCAATGCTCTGGAGCGGGTGCTGCACGAACAGCAGGCCCAGGGTCAGCGTGTGAAGGTGCTGTACGCCATTCCCAACTTTCAGAATCCGACCGGGCGGACGCTCAGCCTGGAACGGCGCCAGGCCCTGGTCGAACTGACTGCGCGCCATGGCCTGCTGGTCATCGAGGACGATCCCTACGGGGATCTGCGCTTCAGCGGCGAGCCGGCCCCCAGCCTCTACGAGCTCGGTCTGGCCCACGCCGGCGGCGACCCCGAGCGCAACCACGTGATCTACAGCAGCTCCTTTTCCAAGACGCTGGTGCCGGGCCTGCGCGACGCCTGGGTCCAGGCGGCCGGGCCGGTGATCGCCAAGCTGATTCAGGCCAAGCAGGGCTCGGACCTGCATACCCCGACCTACAACCAGATGATCATCACGGAGCTGCTTCCCATCCTGCCCCGCCAGATTGAGACGGTGAAGCGGGCTTACGGGGAGCGCGGCCAGCGCATGATCGCGCGCATCAGCGAGCATTTTCCGGCGGGGGTGGAGTTCACGCGGCCGCAGGGCGGCATGTTCCTGTGGGTCACGCTGCCTGTGGGCCTGGACACCACGGCGCTGCTGCCCCGCGCGGTGGAACGCAAGGTCGCGTACGTGCCGGGCAGCCCCTTTTTCGCGCTGGGCGGCGGCGAGAACACCATGCGCCTGAGCTACAGCAGCGCGGCCCCGGAGCAGATTGACCAGGGCATGCGGGCCCTGGGCGAAACGCTGCGCGAGGCGCTGGCTTGACGGCCGCCACCCCGGGTGTACTGGCCGAGGTCCGGCGCGAACGCGAGCGGCAGGAGGCCAGGTGGGGTGAGCAGACCCTGGACCCGGCCGTGTGGCTGATGGTGCTGGGCGAGGAAGTTGGGGAAGCCAACCGGGCCGCCCTGGAGCACCGGATGGGCACGCGGGCCGACCTCAGCCACTCCCGCGCGGAACTGGTGCAGGTGGCCGCCGTGGCGGTGCGTGCCATCGAGGCTCTGGACCGGCAGCAGGCGTCACAGGTGCGCAGAGCTCAGGACTGACCTATCATCTCCACGATGAGCAGTGCGGCGCCGGTGGGCGTGTTCGACAGCGGCGTGGGCGGCCTGAGTGTGCTGGCCGAGTTGCGTCGGGCCATGCCCCACGAGGAGTTCCTGTATCTGGCCGATACGGCCCACGTGCCTTACGGCGCGCGCAGCGATGACGATATCCGTGAGCTGACGGACCGGGCCGTGAGCGCCCTGCATGCCCGGGGGGTCAAGGCAGTGGTGGTCGCGTGCAACACGGCGAGTGCCTTCAGCCTGTCGCACCTGCGCGCGCGCTTTGCCATGCCGATTGTCGGGCTCGTGCCGGCCGTGAAACCAGCGGTCGAAGCGACGCGCAGCGGCGTGGTGGGGGTGCTGGCCACGCCAGGAACCCTGCGCGGAACCCTGCTGGCCGATGTAATCCGGCAGTTTGCCGAGCCGGCTGGGGTCCAGGTGCTGCAGGCGGTCAGCCGTGAACTGGTGCCGCTGGTCGAAACCGGGCAGGCCGACAGTCCCCAGACCCGGGAGGTCCTCCGGGATGTGCTGGCTCCGCTGGCCGGGGCGGGCGCCGATCAGCTGGTGCTGGGCTGTACGCACTACCCGTTCCTGGCGGCCAGTCTCCAGGCGGAATACGGCGACCGCTTCGTGCTGGTCGACAGTGGTGCCGCTGTGGCGCGGCATACCCGCAATGTGCTCGCCCGGAACATGCTGCTGACACCGCACACCCGGCCCGGTGGGGTGACCTATCTCGTAACCGGTGACCTGGAAGCGGCGCAGCCGGTCATCACCACCCTGAGTGCACAAAATGTGCACAATAGGGAAGACACTCCCGCAGAGGCTGTCCGCGCTTTTTCTGGGCGGACCACGCCACTGAGAATCGAGCCCATCTACACATGACCAGCGTCCAACCCAACAAGTTTCCCCCCCGCGAAGGCCGGGGCCTGCTCGAGCCGCGTGCGGTCAGCGTCAAACGCGGCGTCAACCCGCACGCTCCGGGCAGTGCCCACCTGATCATGGGGCGCACCGAAATCCTGGCCACCGTCACCCTGGAAGACAAGCCCGCGCCCCATATGCGCGGCAAGAAAGAAGGCTGGCTGACGGCCGAGTACGCCATGCTGCCGCGCGCCACCAACGACCGTCAGGCCCGCGAACGCAACCTGCAGAACGGTCGCCGCCACGAAATCCAGCGTCTGCTGGGCCGCGCCCTGCGCGCCAGTGTGGACCTGAAGTACTTCCGCAACCAGACCATCTATGTGGACTGCGACGTGCTGGTCGCCGATGGCGGCACACGGGTGGCCAGTATTCTGGCGGGTCACGCCGCCCTGCACGACTTCTGCGACCGCCTGATCCACTCCGGGCGGCTCAGCGAGTGGCCACTGACCCATAAGGTGGGGGCCATCAGTGTCGGTCTGGTGGGAGAAGAGGTGCGCGTGGACCTGGACTATGCCGAAGACAAGGTGGCCCGCGCCGACCTCAACGTGGTGGCGACCGACACGGGACTGGTCATCGAGGTACAGGGCGGGGCCGAGGAAGGGCCCATCTCACTGGCGGAGTACAGCCAGTTGCTGAACACTGGTGTGCAGGCCATCCAGAGTGTCATGGGCGATCTGGGCCGTGAGCTGGCCGTTATTCAGGGTGTCTAAAGGTCTGCGGATACGTGGAGCGCGGTAAACTTCCTCGCATCAGCAGTACAGCGTAACTGGAGGGACACAGGCATGAGCGTGACAGGATTTATCGGCCGGGCGCTGCTGGCAAGCGTCTTTATCAAAAACGGGCTGGACCATCTTCAGAACCCCGACCCGATCGTGCGGGCCGCACACGGTGCCGAGGTTCCCGAGCCTGAACTGGCCGTCAAGCTTGGCAGCGCTGTGATGGTAGGCGCCGGCGCCCTGCTGGCCGTGGGCCTGGCCCCCCGCGCAGCCAGCACCGCCCTGGCGGCCACCCTGATTCCCACCACCGTGATCGGCCATCCCTTCTGGGACCGTCAGGGCCGCGAGCGCGAACAGCAGCGCACCCAGTTCATGAAGAACCTGGCGCTGTTCGGCGCCCTGCTGGCCGTCGGTCTCGACTGAGCGCCGGCGCGCCCCTGCAGTTCCTGCTGCGCCCTGCTCTGTCTGCAGCACCCTGAAGCCGTGGGTGCTGTCCCGTCTCAGTTCCCCTGAGTCCGCAAAGAGGTGATCCCATGAGTCCAAACCGACTGCCCAGCTGGTCCTATGCCGACGCGCAGGCCCGTCTCAATGAACTCCTGGAACGGGCAGCCGACGGCGAGCCCCAGCGAATTACCCAGCCGGACGGCAGCGTGATCGTCATACTGGCCACGCGCACAGCCCAGGCACAGGTCAGCACCACGCAGACCACGCCAGACAGTCCCAGCTGATTCCACCAGCCACGGACCGTGGCCAGCCCGGTTCAGGCCGCCTGCACCTGATTGCGGCCGGCGTGTTTGGCGGCGTACATCGCTTCGTCGGCCCGCTTGAGCAGGGCCTGTAGGCTTTCACCCGGCTGAGCCTGTGTGACGCCCAGACTGATGGTCACCTGAACCGGCAGGTCATACCTGACGTCTGTCACAGCATGCCGGACGCGTTCGGCCACGCCCTGGGCCTCTGTCACGGCTGCTGCGGGCAGGATTACCAGAAATTCCTCGCCGCCCCAGCGGCCGAACAGGGTCCCGCGACGCAGGGTGCCGGCGACGGCGGCGGCTGTACGCTGCAGCACCTCGTCGCCGTAGTCGTGCCCGTAGGTGTCGTTGATCTGCTTGAAGCGGTCCAGGTCAAACAGAATGACGCTGAGCGGCTCACCGGTCGCCTCGGTGCGGTCCAGCCGGCTGGTCAGCCACAGCATCAGCTGCCGCCGGTTGGCGACGCCCGTCAGTACGTCGAGGTAGCCGGCTCTGGCCTCGCTCTGCGCCTCGGCAATGGCCGTGACGTAGCGGTTTTGCAGGACGCCGAACAGCAGAAAGAAGCTGATAAAGGTAGCATGGGTCAGCAGCACCTGAACCAGCAGCACGGAGTTCTCGCGTTTGAGGCCGGCAAGATCCACGCCTGTGGTCACATAGCTCAACACTATGGCGGCCAGAGCGCCAAAAACACCAAGTGACGCACCCAGAGCCGCCCGGCCCGAAAAGGCCAGGAAGGCCACCACGTAGGCCAGTGGCAGCCAGTACGAGTAGCTTCCCAGGCCGTTGGCAATGTGCTGCACCACCACGGCCTGAGCAAATTTGTAGATGCCTGTACCAGCCAGAATCAGAAAATGTATGCCTCCCACCAGGGCGTACTGCTGGGGAAAAGCCCTGAGCCACAGGAGGAACACCACGTTCTTGACGATCAGAAAGGCCAGGCCTGTCTTGACGCCAACCGTCCAGTTCAGTGGAAAACCCACGATCAGCGCGAAGACCGATGTCACCAACGAGATTGCGATCACAGCCCGCAGCGCCTGCCGACGAAACTGCTGTTCGTGAAGGGAAGGCATTTCGGTCTGGAGGGCGGCAGGAAGCACTTGCGCGACCCTATCCCGGGCTGCCTGACAAAAGCCTCGCAGACAGGCAAAATCAAGACCGGGCTCCCCGATCACATGTTCCGGTCCTGCCCGGGGTCCTGTCTGAAGATCCGGGGCAAGGAAAGAACGGACCCGTCAGCCACGTGCCACGCGTATGGTGTGGTCCTGGCCAGGGGCACGGCTGCCCAGTCAGAAATCAGCTGCCTCCGGAGCGGGTGGCACCACGCCTGTGCGGATCAACAGCGTTGCCTTTGCCTTTCTCTGCCACACAGAAAGCTCCGCTCCGCCCGGACAGCCGGACATTTTTTCGATCAGCGGCCCTAGAACACGCGCCAGCGGTAGAACAGGTAGGCCAGGGTGCCGGACAGCGTGATCGCAATGGCCAGCACGAACCACATGCCGACCGGACTTTCCTGAAACGGCAGCGGCACGTTCATGCCAAAGATGCTGGTGATCAGCGTGGGGATGGCCACCAGAATCGTGGTCACGGTCAGGACCTTGACCACCTGATTGACGTTGTTGCTGATTACGCTGGCAAAGGCGCCGGCCATGCTGGTCAGAATGTTGCTGGCGATCGAGGCCATCTCGATGGCCTGCAGGTTCTCGATCAGCACGTCGTCGAGCAGATCCGAGTCTTCCTCGTACATTTCGAAGATGCGGTCGCGTTTGACGCGCTCCATCATGGCTTCGTTGGCCTTGAGACCGGTCATGAAGTACACCAGGCTCTTTTCCAGCTTGAGCAGGTTGAGCAGCTCGCGGTTCTGCTGGCTGTTTTCCAGCTTGTCCTCGATGGTATCCACCCGCTTGTTGATCTGGCGCACGTCGATCAGGAAGCGCTGGGCATTGCGCAGAAACAACTGCAGGGTCAGGCGGTTTTTCTTGGCCGTGCTGACCCGCCGCACCAGTCCGCTGATCACGTCCTTGATGACCGGGTTTTCGGGCAGCGCACAGACAGTGACCAGGCAATGATCGGTGTGCAGAATACCCAGCGGCACGGTGTCATACAGAATGTCGCTGTCCTCGGGCAGGCGGTAGCTGGTCTGCATGATGATCAGCAACTGTCCGTTATCGCGCTCGAAGCGTGAGCGCTCGTCCGGGTCCAGCGGATAGCTCAGGTAGTCCAGATCCAGCCCGGTCTCGCGGCTGATGCGGGCCAGTTCCTCGGCACTGGGGTCGGCGGCATTGATCCAGCAGCCGTCGATATAGCCGTCTACCGTGGTCAGTTTTCCGGCGATGCTGCGGTAGTAGGTCAGCACGGGCCGCCCCCCGTGTTCACGCGTGATCTGTTGTCGGTGTGGCGCATGGCGTCCTCCGGTGGTGGGATGGCGTGAAAGGTGTACTGGGCGGTTCCTGCTCCGGGTGTTCGTTCACGTCATCACCTCCTGTCCGGCGCGCTACGCGGGCGCGGTCATGCTAGCCGCGCAGATGGGCCGGAAGCAAGAGGGGCCCACAACAGAACTCCCGGCCTGTTCGTGGCCGGGAGTTAGGGAGCGCTGAACTTCAGAGCCCGAAGTGTTCGCGGTTGCGGGCGATAAAGGACTCCTCGCCGGCAGGCACGTCCTCTTCCGGAAAGATGGCGCTGACCGGGCAGGCGGGCACGCAAGCGCCGCAGTCGATGCACTCATCCGGGTGGATCAGAAACATCTCGCCCGCGTCGTAGATGCATTCCACGGGGCAGACTTCGGTGCACGCCTGGTCCTTCGTGCCAATGCAGGGGCTGACGATCACGTGAGGCATGGGGCACAGTATGCACACGCCCGCATGTGGGCGCAAGGGCAACAGGTTAGCCTTTTTTCACGTGCAGAGGCTTAAATCTGAGCGCTGCACTCGGATTTTAGGGTGGCCGGCTCCAGGGCCGGCAGGTGGGCCTCGGCCAGCGTCAGGTCCTCTTCCTTGTCCACGTCGGTACCCACTGCCGCGTGCGAGGTAATCAGCGCGCGGGCCGGGACACCCAGCACCTGCGAGACTTTCTGCTCCAGCTTATCCACACTCAGGCGGCCAGTCAGCAGACGCAGCAGCACCCCGGGTCCGATCAGGACCGCCAGCTTCCAGGGCGTCTTGCGGGCGTCAAGCACCTCGCGCAGCCGGGGCAGGAACTGGGAGATCAGCGCCGGGTCCAGCAGAAACAGGTTTCCTCCGGTGAAGGTGCCGTCGCGCACCCGCACGTAGGTCCGTTTGACCCCAGGGTAAGCGGCCTCACAGGCCTGCTTTGTCACCACCGGATACACCAGGGCGGCGTCGGGAGCGCTGTCCAGCACCTCGCACAGCTGCTGCGCCCGCAGCATTGGAATATCCGCGGTGACTACCAGAACCCGTTCACCGGGGCGCAGGCCGGCCACGCGCAGGGCCTCGACTCCCGCTTCCAGGTTGCTCAGCAGGGTGCCATGGTCGGTGACCCGCAGGTCCACCAGGGTGTCCAACTCGGGCGTGGTCGGCCCCACGTAGGCGATCCGGGCCACGCGCCCGCTGCCGCGCAGAGCACGCAGCACGTGGGCGGCCATCGGCTCTCCACGCAGTGGAATCAGGGCCTTGACCTGCACGCCGTGCCGCGCCGCAAACGAGTCGCCGGGATCGCCGCCGCCCAGCACCACGGCACTCCAGCTTCCGCCCGCCAACGCTGTCATGACGAGAGCGTACCAGAGGTGTATACCGCAGGAAGCCAGAGCACGGCGGTAAACCCCCCACCGGGGGCACTGCGCAGGGTCAGGGTCCCGCCGTGCAGTTCGGCGGCGCGGCGGGCCAGCGCCAGCCCCAGACCGTGTCCGCCCAGCCCCAGATGGTCACCTGTGCGGCTGGCGTCGGGCCGGTAGAAGGCCTCCCCCAGCCGAGCCAGTGTCGCTTCGTCCACCCCGGGGCCGTCGTCGCGGACGGTGACCGCCGCGCCCGTCGCGTCTTCGCTGACCGTCACCGTGACGGTGGCTCCTGGGGCGTGCCGCACTGCGTTCATGGTCAGATTCCACACCGCCTGGCCCAGCAGCACCCGGTCCCCCTGCACCGTCACCGGCTGCGGGGCATGCAGGTCGACGTCCGCCTCGGTCAGCTCGCGGGCACGGTCCACGGCATCGGCCGCGAGGTCGCGCAGCGGCACCGGCGCGCGGGCCACCGCGCTGGGATCGCGGGCCAGCAGCAGCAGATGGTTGGTCAGGGTAGCCAGCCGGGTCAGGTCGGTACCGATTTCCCGGAGGTCACTGCGGTAGCGCGCGGCGTCGCGGTCCCGTGCCAGGCTGCCTTCCACCCGGGCACTCAGGGCCGCCAGCGGGCTGCGCAGGTCATGCGCGGCGGCCCGCAAAAACGCCTGCTCGCGGTCACGGGCGTCGGCCAGCCGCTCGAAACTCCCTTGCAGGGTCAGCGCCAGACGCGAGAGTTCGTCCGTGGTGCCGGCACCCGGCAGGGCACGGCGCAGTTCACCGCTTTCCCCCACCTGCCGCGCGGCCTGCTCCAGGGTCCGCACCGGGCGCAGCAGCCGCCCGGCCACCGTCCAGCCCACCCCCAGCGCGAGCAGCAGTGAGACCGGCAGCAGCCAGGCCAGGGCGCGCGCGAAGGCCCGCTGCGCGTCGCTCAGAGCGCGGGCATCGGTGGCCACCTGCAGCAGCGCCTGGTTGCCTAGCAGGGGCCGGACCAGGATCAGGTGGGTGCCTCCCACCGTGAGGTATGCACCGGGACGCAGGTCGCGGCGGACGCCCTCAGGAAAGCGCGGGGTCTGCACCTGGGCCAGTTGACCCCCCTGGTGGGCGACCACCCGGACGTCCAGGTCGCGGCGGCTCTGGGGGTCGTTCTCCAGCAGGCGCTGCAGGGTGGCCACGTCCAGCTGGTAGCCCAGCAGCAACGCCACGCCGCTCTCGGCCTGACGGCGCAGGGTGTCCTCTACCCGGCCGTGCACCGCCGTCGTGGCGCTCAGCAGCCGCTGCTCCTGGGCCTGACGCAGAAACCGGCCCACCGCCACGAACAACCCGGCCGCCACCAGCAGCGTGGCCAGTCCGGTGGCCAGCGCGGCCCAGAGCGCCAGCCGCGCGCGCAGGGTCAGGGGCGGGAGCAGGCGCACGGCCACCTTTAATTCTCGGCCCGGTAGCCCCGGCCCCGTTCGCTGGTCACGGCCTCAGGAGCCAGCTTGCGCCGCACGTAACGCACGTATACATCCACGATGCGGGCCTCACCGCCGAATTCCGGACCCCACACCCGGTCCAGCAGTTCCTCACGTGTGAACCAGCGTTCGGGGGCCAGGGCCAGCGCCTCGATCAGGGCGTACTCGCGCCCGGTAACCGCGACCTCTTGGCCGTCCCACCCGACGGTGCGGGCCACCGTGTCCAGGGTGCCGCGTCCACCGGCAAACGTGACCCGTGGTGCGCCCTGTCCCCGTTCACGGCGCGACAGGGCCCGCAGGGTCGCCAGCAGTTCGGGCATGGCGAAGGGTTTGACCAGATACGCGTCGCCTCCCAGATCCAGACCCTCGATCCGGTCAGCAAGCTCACTGCGTGCGGTCAGAAACAGGATGGCGGAGTCCACGCCAGCCGCCCGCAGTTCCCGGGCAACCTCAAAGCCATCCAGACCGGGCAGCATCACGTCCAGCACGATCAGGGGGTACTCCCCCAGCATGGCCGCTTCCAGTCCCTCGGGCCCGCTCTGCGCCCAGGTGACCACATACCCGGCTTCCCGCAGGGCCCCGGCGGTGGGCTGGGCAATCCGCGGGTCATCCTCGACGAGCAGCAGGCGCATGACGCCCAGTCTAGGGGTGCGGGTTAGCCGGGTGTTAGGCGCCCAGCAGCGTCCACAGCAGCACACCTGTGCCCAGAAGAACCAGCAGCCCCAGCGGCAGCACCCAGGGCAGCCGGGCGGCACGCGCCTGGGCCTGCTGCAACACGGGGGCCGGCAGTCGCCGCGCCGCCAGGGCCAGCACCGTGGGCACGATCAGGGCGTCATCGACCACACCCAGCAGCGGAGCCAGGTCAGGCAGCAGGTCCACCGGGCTGACGGCATACACCAGTGCCAGCAGGGCCGCCAGCCGCGCCTGGGCAGGAGTGCGGCGGTCACCCAGCGCCAGCAGCAGCGCCAGGGCGTCACGCCAGATCAGCCGGAAACGGGTCAGCACAACTCCCTATACGCGGCTTCCGGGGGTGGGGTTCCGGCGGCCAAGTGTGCGACCAGACGTGCCGGTCCCTTTGCTGGCTGCTATGCTGGCGGGCGCAGCGGTATCTCCCTTGCAGGAGGCCGCCCGGAGGTTACAGGACTTGAGGCTCGCGCCCACGCGAGTCCACGTGTACCGCGAGGACACGTCAGACAGAACGGGAACACGCACGCAACACACCACTCACCCTGCCCGCAGGGTGACGTTGCTTGCTCCAGACCCGTTCCGGCCGCTTGTTCTGCTCCGGTTCGGGGTGTTCCCGTCTACCCAGACGCGCCCGGTTTGTGCTACAGTTTTTGCTTGGTGATCCGTGCCTTTTCAGGCCGGGTGCGCGAGCAGGATCCCTAGGTGCATCTTGACCGCTTCACAGGGCAGGGTTCATAGGGCAAAGCCCCCTCCGCTGGCAGCGTTCCAGCGGCCCGGGCGGCAGCAGGAGGAAAGACCGATGTTTGCAATCATTCAGACCGGCGGGAAGCAGTACCGCGTGCAGGAAGGCGACGTGATCCGCGTCGAGAACCTTAAGGGCGAAGCGGGCGACAAGCTCGACCTGACCCCTCTTTTCGTGGGCGGCGACCAGGCCCTGTTCGGCGATGCCGTCAGCAAGTTTGTCGTGAACGCTGAGGTCGTCGAGCACGGCCGAGGCCCCAAGATCTACATCCGCAAGTACAAGAGCGGCGTTCAGTACCGCCGCCGTACCGGCCACCGTCAGGATTACACCGCCATCAAGATCCTTGGGATCAAGGGCTAAGGGGAGGACTGAACTCACATGGCACACAAGAAAGGCGTAGGTTCGTCAAAGAACGGACGTGACAGCAATCCCAAGTACCTGGGCGTGAAGAAGTTCGGCGGCGAGCAGGTGCTGGCCGGCAACATCCTGGTCCGCCAGCGCGGCACCAAGTTCAAGGCTGGTGCCAACGTGGGCATGGGCCGTGACCACACCCTGTTTGCCCTGGAGCACGGCAAGGTCGTGTTTACCAACAAGGGCAACAAGGGCCGCTTCATCAGCATCGAAGTCGCCCAGACCGAAGTCGCTGCCGACTGACCGGAGGCATGAGCCCCCGGCGCCCTGCCCGCAGATGGGCGGGGCGTATTTTATTGTGTAGGGCAGCAAGCCAGGAGGACGCAGCATGGCGTTTCGTGACGTACTGAACATTGAGGTGGCCGCCGGCAACGGCGGAGACGGCAGCATGAGCTTCCACCGCGCCAAATTCATGGAAAAAGGCGGCCCGGACGGCGGGCACGGCGGCAAGGGCGGCAACATCATCCTGCGCGCCATTGAAGGGGTCGAGAGCCTGGAGCGCCTGGTGGGCCGGCGCAAATTCAAGGCCCCCAACGGCAACTACGGCGAGGGCCGCCTGCGCCAGGGGGCCGATGGCGAGGACATCTACATCGATGTGCCGGTCGGCACCACCGCCTTCGACGAGGACACCGGCAAGGTCATTGCCGACCTGGTGCGCGTCGGGCAGGAGAAGGTCGTCGCCCGGGGCGGTCTGGGGGGGCGTGGCAACAGCACCTTTACCAGCAGCACCCGGCAGGCCCCGCGCTTCGCGGAATTGGGGACCCCGGGCCAGAAGCGCCGCGTGCGCCTGGAACTGCGCCTGATCGCCGACGTGGGACTGGTCGGCTACCCCAACGCCGGCAAGAGCAGCCTGCTCGCGGCCCTGTCACGGGCCAACCCCGCCATCGCGGACTACCCCTTTACCACCCTCTCCCCCATCCTGGGCGTGGTGGACCGGATCGACAGCCGCGGCGAGCCGCTTGACGAGCGCTTCACACTGGCCGATATTCCCGGAATTATCGAGGGCGCCAGCGAAGGCAAGGGCCTGGGCCTGGAATTCCTGCGCCACATCAGCCGCACCCGGGTGCTGGTGTACGTACTGGACGTGACGCGTGACCCGGTCGAGGAACTGCGCCAGCTTCAGGCTGAACTGCAGGCCTACGATCCCACCCTGCTGGAAAACGTCGCCCTGATTGCCCTGAACAAGGTCGAGCTGGTGGACGCTGACCTCGCCGCGATGGTCGAGGACGAACTGGCCCAGTACGGCCTCCCGGTGCTGAAGGTCAGTGCCAAAGAAGGTGAGGGCCTCAGCGAACTGCGTGAGATCACCTTCCAGATGCTGCCTGACCGCGAACTGTGGGCCCAGGACCGCGCGCTGGAGGTCGAGTCCGAGAACGTGGTGGCCGAGCCGCTGCGGGTGGTGTTCCGCCTGGACCCACCGGCCCAGGGCGTGGGAATTGTCAGCAGTGGCGCCCCCGAGCGCGTCTGGGAAATCCACGGTGGCGGCTTCGAGGAACGCATCGTGCGCTTCTCACGCTACCTGGAAGACGCGGCCGAGTATCTGGGCAACCTCTTCAAACGCCAGGGCCTGTACAACGCGCTGAAAAAGGCGGGGGCGCGCGAAGGCGACACCGTCGAGATCGGCACCTTCCGCTTCGAGTACTTCAACGATGAGGACGAGCAGGACTGAGGCCACAGACAAACCAGTGGGCGAGGTGGGGAATTCTTCCACCTCGCCCGCTCTCATTTCTGGTTATCCCTTGGTCGCGATCCGTATGGTCAGGATCCTGTCTGCCACGGCGCCGGCGACCTCCTCGTTGCTCTCGTTCATGGTACGGGTCAGCTTGGGCAGCAGATCGTCGCCCTGAACCACCTTGCCGAAAATGGTGTGCTTGCCGTTCAGGAAGTCGGTGGGCGCAAAGGTGATGAAGAACTGGCTGCCGTTGGTCGCCGGGCCGCTGTTGGCCATGGCCAGGATGCCGGGGCTGTCGAAGGTCAGCTTGGTGCGGAACTCGTCGGCAAACTGGTAGCCGGGCCCGCCGGTCCCCCATTCGGCCTTCTTGGCCTCGTCCACGCTCAGGGGGTCGCCGGTCTGGGCCATGAAGCCCTCGATGACGCGGTGAAAGCGGATGCCGTCGAAGTAGTGATTGCGCGCCAGGGTCACGAAGTTGTTGACGGTCACCGGCGTTTCCTGCTCGTAGAGGTCGGCCACGATCTGCCCACGGTTGGTGTCGATGACCGCGTAATAGTCCTTGCCGTCTTCCAGGGTCACGTCCGGCTCGGCCTTGAATTCGCGCACCGGCTTGTCACTGACGAAGGGCACCAGCGTAAAGCCCGCCGGAAGGGCTGCTGGGGCCTTGACCTCCGGCGTGCTTTTGGCTTCAGTGGCCGGTTTGGTCTCGGCTGTCTCGGTGGTCTTGGCCGTTTCCGTCTTGGTGGTTTCGGTCTCGGTGGTCTTGGTGGCCTCGTCCTTTTTCTGACAGGCGGTCAGGGCCAGCAGGCCACAGAGCATCAGGGCAGCATGTTTCATGTCTCCCCAGTCTAGCGGCCTGCCCCATGAACTGCCCACCGACAAAAGATGCACGGCGGACCCTACACTGGGCGGATGATTGTGACCATTGACGGCGTTGCCGCCAGCGGAAAATCCAGCGTGGCCTCGGGAGTGGCCCGGGCGCTGGGCATCCCCTACGTGAGCAGCGGCCTGCTGTACCGCGCTGCTACCCTGCTGGGCCAGGAGGCGGGCCTTGACCTGAACATGACTGCCCCGCTGCTGGCCTGCCTCCGTGAGCACCCGCTGCGGCTGGAGCCCCTGGCCGCAGGCAACCGAGTCTGGCTGGGCCAGCGGGACCTGACGCCAGACCTGCACTCCAGCGCCGTGGACCGCGGTGTCAGCGTGGTGGCCGCCCAGCCCGGGGTGCGCACCTGGGTGGACGACCAGCTACGTGCGCTTACGCCTCCTTTCGTGGCGGAGGGCCGCGACATGGGCACAAACGTGTTCCCGCAGGCTCCAGCCAAGTTCTACCTGACGGCCAGCCCGCGCGTGCGTGCCGAACGCCGCTCCCGCGAACGCCCGGAGGACGTGGCTGCTATCGAAGCGGCCCTGATTCAGCGGGACGCCCTGGATACCACCCAGAGTGCTCCGGCACCCGACGCCCGCGTGATTGACACCGGACCGTTGACGTTGGAGCAGGTCATAACCGTCATTACTCAGCAACTGCCGGCCCCTTGATCCTTCGATTGCATCAACGAAGCTGGATCTCGTGTGAACAAGCGTTACGGGGTTCAATTTAGCTTCCGCCAAGACGCCAGCAACGGAAAACAACGCTGAAAGAATGAGCCGCCTTATGCAGGCGGCTCATTCTGATTGAAGACTCAATTGGTTTTGGCGAGTTTCAGCTTGTATTTATTGAAAGGATTGTTGTCATCCTGCGGTTTATTGGGGTCGCAGGAAATGTCGCAACTTGAGACCTTTAGGTAATACGTGCCTGCGGCTGGAATAGTAAAGGTGATCTCGGAGTCCGAGTCAATTCTGGGGGTGCCACGATCATCATTTTCGGCCAGAACTGTGGTGCCATCAGGGCCAAGCAGGAACAGGTATGAGTCGAGCTGACCACCAATTTGTGCTTGCGCTAGCACTTCTGCCTTGATCTGATCGCCAGCGGCTGCCGTGAACTTGAAGTAGTCGGCATCCCGGGGCTTGCCGTAAATGTAGCCCGTGTTGGTCGTTTGACCATAGGCGATGGTCTTCGCATCAGCCGGGGCGTCGTTCGGCTCGTACGGATCAATGGGATTCGTATCCACGAAGGCAGCTGGGAGCAGGATTCGCTTTTCGTCGGGCCGGTAGTACGTCGAGCCATTCGTGGCAGTCACCGTGCCGATGAATGTGCCGCGCTCCTCAAGCTTGCCACCAGTCGTCGACAGGTCGGGGCCGGCGACGTAGAGATCGTACGTCCCAGGAGCAATTTCCGAGAAGCGCGCTTCGCCGTTTGCGTCCGTGGGTGACAGGTACAGCGGGGTGGGGTCGTCGGTGGCTCCGGCACGCATGCCCTGGCCGCGCAGGATCACGTCGCCCAGAATGCCCTTCTGCGTCCCCTGGCTGTTCACGTAGGACAGGCTGATGTGTACGTTGGCGCCCTTGGCGGGCAGCATGGTGCAGTCCGTGAGGTTATGAGCGATCTTGCCAGCATCCAGCCGGCCCCAGCCCGTTTCACGGTCAAATCCGTTGGGGTTGGTGCCGATGCTGCCGTCCGCGTTCATTTCCATTACGCGGCGCACCTGGTAAGGAGTCGCAGCTGGGCACTTCTGCAGCACCAGAGCCGCCACCCCTGCCGTGTAGGGCGACGAGAAAGAGGTGCCAGAGATCAGACGATGACCACCGCCCAGCCACGTGGGGTTAGCCAGAATAGTGTCCTGGCCAGGAGCACTGCTGGAAATGTGGCGTCCGCTAGTAGAGAAGGTGACCTTGCGGTTGCTGGCGTCGAGTGCTCCCGAGGCCATCACACCTGGGAGAGCAGCTGGGTACTGGAACTCGTCATGGTAGGAGTTGCCCATCGACGCCACGATGACCGTGCCGTTGGACATGGCGTAGTCGAAGGCATCCTTAACTGCCCCGAAGGAGATGCCCCCACCCCAGGAGTTGTTGATGACACGAGCGCCATTGTTGGTGGCCCACACGGCGCCCAGGGCAATGTTGAAGCTGGAGTACGCCCCGGGGTTGAACATCACGACAGGCATGAACTTTGCCTCGTGTGCCACGCCGACAATGCCTTTCCCATCTTTAGGCGCGACGATGCTGGACGCCACGAAGGTGCCGTGTGAATTCTCGGGCTTCTTGAAGTAGTTCTTCCACTCTTCGCCGTTGGTGTACGTCTTGGCCTGCGCAGGATCGAAGGCCTTGCCGGCCCAGTTGGGCGCGAGGTCGGGGTGGGTCACGTCGCCGGGATCGTCAATGACGGCCACCACAACACCCTTGCCTGTCAAGCCCTTGTCCCAGGCGGCCCTGGCATTCAGGTGCCGGGGGTCAAGCGCGTACTGGGGCAATTCGTCGAAGATCTGCTCAGCCGCAGCAGCCTGCGGAGCGAGGCCACTGGGCGCGAGCACCGGAGCCGGGGCGTCCTCAGGGGTCACCACCGTGTTGATGCTGGCATAGCGCACGCCGTCGAGGTCGGCAACCGCTCCCGTGGCTTTGAGAGCATCTCCACTGACACGGATCAGGGCCGTGTTGATTTCCGGAATGGTGCGGACGACAGTGCCATTAAGAGCAGCGGCAGCAGCCCGCAGGCCAGCTTCGCTTTCATAACCGACCACCACTTCGTTTTTTACATAGCTGACGTTGCCAATGCGGGCGATTTCGGCGGCCGGCGTGGCCTGGACGGGGCTGGGCGTCACGGCAGTCGGGGCTTGCTGAGAGCAGGCAGCCAGCAGGGCTGTCAGGCTCAGTACACCGAGGGTTCGATTCAGGTTCTTACGCATCGTGGGGCCTCACTATGAATGGGATGCACTTGGGAAGGGGGCGTGGCCACCTGCAAACGCAGGCGGCTCAAGAAGTTACTTCTCGCCGGTAATGAAGTCCCAGTTGATGTTCACGGGACGGGTCTGGTTGATGGGTGCGACACCGCCAGGCCAGGTGTAGACCGAATAGGCCGAGATTCTGTTGCCTTCGGCAGGAGCGTATTTGTACGCAAAGCCCGAGTACATTTCCCACTTGTATGGACGCAGAGGCTGGAGAGGCGTCTTGACGAGCACGTTCCAGGGCATGCTGACCGTATGGTTGGTGGTGTCGACTGGGTACAGATTGGGCTTGCTGGCATCATATTTGCCGCTGGTATCGGTCAGAACACTTCCAGTGGTCGGCGTGGTCAGCAGCGCATCGGCGCCTGAAGTCGCAGTCGAAAGGAAAACCAGGGACTGCCCGGGATTAATGCCGTTGCCAGACGCACCGGTACCTTCCTCCACACGGATCAACGCATTGGCCGCTGCGCCGGGCAGGTTGTAGCCACCCAGTGTCATCAGGTCACGCAAGCGCAGGTTGTAAGCCGCACCGTCGGCGCCGATAGCCGTCTGGTTCTGTCCAAGCACGAAGGTGGGATTGATGGACACACCAGTGGACTCATCGGCTGGGGCAATGAAGGTCGGCGTGAACTGCGCCAGAGGGCTGGTCTGAGTCGTGTTGCTAGCGACCGTGTTGGCACCACGGGCCTTCACGCGGTAGATAAAGGTCTTGCCAACAGTCAGGTCGGCACTGGTATCGCGGTAGTTAAAGGGACGGGTTTGCTGGTTTGCAGAGCAATTGGCACTAGCAGCGCCGCCCACTGTCCCGATCTTGTTGAAGTTCGTACCGTCTTCCGAGCGCTCGATGTCGAAGGCGAAAGGCTTGGCGGTAGCAGTTGTGTCGGTGTAGCACCAGCGCACTTCGACAAATACACCTGAGCCGTTGGGAGCGGCATCCTGCTCAGGGGCGCTAAACGGCGTGGTCCAGGAGCCTTCCTGCTTCAGCGTAAACGCTGTCGCGGCAGCGGCCGTCGGGGCCACCACAGTATTCGCTGTTGCCGTATTCGTGTTGATCAGGTTGATCGGCACGATATAGCGCGAGTAGTTGTAGTTAAAGTCCACCGTCATGATCTCGAGGTAGACCTGCTCACCAGTGGCACTGCCGAAGCCGGCAATGAAGTTAGGGTTGCTGGTCGTGGTGTTGACCACCCCAGAATCAATCTGGCCCAGCTTGTCCTGAGGGGGTGAATAGATCCAATTGCTCGCGTTGGCTGCGCTCGTCACGACTGCAGAGCCAGGCGTACGCCCCAGTTGCGCAAACATGATGCGGACGGGACCGACATGGTTGGAGTCAGCAGTGGTCTTGATACGGAAGTCCACACCGTTCGTGAAGGTGGCGCCAGCTAGCGGGCTGCCATCGGCACGGGTAAACGTCAGCCTGGCAGGGTCCGTGGTGCTGGCAGTATCAAAAGCAGGACGCTGAACCAGCTGCACGGACGGCGTCTGCGCGCCGACCACCACTCCGTAGAGGTCTGAGCCGGCCATACCAGCCTTCCGGGCTTTAAGGTCATATGTTCCGGCGCTCAGACCAGTCAGCGTGAACTGGCCATTGGCATCACTGGTGACGGCGCCCAGAACTACGTTGTTCTGGATGACCGTGATGGTGCTGCCAGCCACAGGCGCCCCAATGTTCTGGTCGACGATAATTCCGCGCAGCGGTGAGGTGGCAGCCGTAATGGCCACGGTTACATCGGTGCTGGCGCTGGCCTTGTTTCCGGTGGTGTCGTACGCCGTAGCCGTGTACGTGCGCTTGCCGTTCTGAACCGCGTTCAGTCCCACCGTCTGCTCGTAGGGCGCGGTCGTGTCTTCCGCAATTTTGGTGCTGCCTTCGAAAAATTCGACCTTGGCAACTCCGGTATCATCCTGCGCCGTCGCTTTCAGGGTTACGGTGCCGGCGGTAGTGACCGGGTTGGGTGTGGCACTCAGGGAAACAGTCGGCGCGGTGGTGTCAGGACCGACGCCGCCGGTAGAGGTACTACCGCAGCCAATCAAAAGTGTGCCAAGCAGAAATGCAGAACCGATGGAGAGTGGTTTCAAAGCCATAGGATGCAGAGACTCCTTATCAAGGAAACGAAAGAGGCGTAAAGCGGCCTACTGCTCCCAGCTGAAGGAAGCAGCCGAACACCTGTTTTCCTGTGCGAAACCGACGGTTAAACTTTGTATAGCTCGTGAACAGAATATTAATGCCGCATCAGCTTGGGGTCAAATGTGACTCGGGAGTCACAATGGCTAAACCGGCTCTATGGCAGGATTCTGCCCAGCCCCCTGCAGAAGGAAATGACAACACATCGGAACTCATAATGTGAAAGGATTTCATCACTGGTACTGGAGATCGAGAGCGGTCTACAGGGCCGAATGCCCGAGTCTTCAGCTGCGCAGTCCGTAGATCAGCCGGGCATTTTCATCCGTTATCTGTTCCAGTTCCGTTGGGTCCATTCCCCGCAGGGCTGCAATGAACTCCAACGTGTAACGCACATAGCCGGGGCGGTTGGGGCGACCGCGTCTGGGGACAGGGGCCAGGAAGGGTGCGTCGGTTTCCAGGAGCAGCCGGTCCAGAGGAACGGCCCGGGCCGCCTCCTGAATCTCTAAAGCATTCTTATATGTCACGTTGCCCGCGAAGCCGAAATAGGTGGGCGCTGCCCGCTCCAGCCCAAAGCGCAGCATCCCGGCATGTCCGCTGAAGCAGTGCAGGATCCCTGCGACATCTGGCCACTCTCTCAACATATCCATCACCCCGCTGTGGGCACTGTCGTGCCCGGCCTTGTCACGGGTATGAATGACCAGCGGCTTGCCGAGGCGCCGGGCCAGGTCGAGCTGCCACTCGAAGGCACTGACCTGCGCATTCCGTCGTGTATCGTCCCAGTAGTCGTCCAGGCCGCTTTCCCCAATGCCGACCACCCGGGGGTGCAGAGCAAGAGCTTCCAGTTCGGCACGCACCTTAGGGTCATCTTCCTGCGTCTCGGTCGGATGCAGACCGACGGTGGCATACACGTCGTTAAACCTGCCGGCCAGATCAAGGGCGTTGCGGGCATGCTCCAGGCTGGCACCGATACAGACCATGGCGCTCAGGCCCAGTTCTCCGCGGGCACTGTCTGGATCCTCGAGATAGTCAAGGTGCGTGTGCGTGTCGATCATGGCAAAAGCGTAGTGTCATTTGGCCCCCACCACTCTCATGAGGGCCGGACGCTAAAGTGCGCAGGTGCAGAAAATCGGGCTGTACGCACTTCTGGCCATTGTCGTGTTCGCACTGGTCTTCGCTTTTCTGCCAGGCAGCCGGACAGAGAGCCGCACGGGCGCCACGCTTCAGGGCGTTCAGCTCCGGCTGTACCCCGCCCGTGACCCGGACGCCGTCTGGAGTTTCCGGGCGGCCGACGTGACAAGTGACCCGGTGACCAACGAGACCCACCTGCGCACCCTTTCGGGGGGGCAGCGTGTGGTCAAGGAAAGGGACAACAAAGGCGTCCTGACCGGCCGCGAGATTCTGGACGCGCGGCTCAGTGCTCCTGAGCTGACCATCGATGCCCAGGACAACATGCTGACTCGTCAGGCACGGATCACGCTGGTCCAGGAATGTGCGGATATCGATCTGAGCGGCACGCCCCAGCAACCCGTGAAGATCGAGCAGGGCTCAGGGTTCAGTGCGCCACTTGCAAAGGTGGATTCCCCAAACTGGGGCGGTACCTTTACCCGCCTCCGTATGAGCTTCCAGTTTGTCTCGGAGGAAGCCGGAGAAGACAGCAAGACCACGTTTGAACTCGATCCGGACGAAAAATGCGTGAATGGCAAGCGCGTCCCGATTTCACGCCGTTAAGCCCCGTTACCACTAACCTCTGAGGAGAATCTGTCTGATGAAACGTACTGTTCTTATTGCCGCCATGCTGACCACTGCCGCCACCACCGTTCTGGCCCAGAACGCCCAGACCCGCCGCCTGGAAGTCACCGGCGCGCCGCGTGGTGACCTGCGCAACGGACCGCTGACCTACACCGGCAGCCCGGTCAATGCCAAGGTCAGCACCCTGACCATCCGCGCCTCGCAGGCGGTGGTCACTGCTCCGACCGGTACACCACTTGTGCAGGCCGAGGGTAAGAAGACCGGCACCTTTACCGGCACGGTTCAGGTCAACCGGGGACGCCTGAGTGCCAGGGGCGAGAAGCTGACCTACAGCGAAGCCAGCGGCCAGGGCGTGCTCAGCGGCACCCCCAGCGCCAGCTTTGCCCCTGAGCGTAAGGAAGACGGTGACACCGTGACCATCCGGGCCGCGCAGATGAGCCTGGATGTGGACAACAACCTGTCCACCAGCACGGGAAACGTCTCCCTTACCAATGGCATCCAGAGCGGCCGTGCAGAGAAGCTGATCTTCGACGAGGACCGTGAACTGGCCCAGCTGACCGGCACCCCCAGCCTGACGCGCGCGGCTAAGGGCAACCAGAAGGAACTGGTGATCACCGGGCAGGAAGTCCGCGCGCTGACTAAGAACAAGACGCTGTACGTTCGCGGCGGCGTGAAGCTGGTGCAGGGCACGACCACCACTACTGGCGACGCCGTGTACTACGACGATCGGAAGAACGTCGCGTACGTGGTGGGCAACGCGGTCAGCACCGACAGCAAGAGTGGCGCCAAGATCGTGGCGCCCGCCAGCGGTCACATCGAGCAGAACACCGCACTGGGGCGCGTTCTGCGCAAGAACGCCACTTATAAGATTCCTACGGAACAGTTCAAACTGCGCACCGAGAAGTAAGCTTCGAATATGCGCTCCTCTGCTTCCCTGCTGACGCTGGGTCTGCTGGTGCTGGTGGCTGTCGCGCCGGCGCCACTGGCCCAGACCAATGGTCAGCCGGCTTCTCCCCCGAGCCCGGCGGCTCCAGCGGCTCCGTCTGCGCCTGCTACGCCCTCCACCGAGCCTGACGCACAGCCCACCGGCTGTGTGGAGGGTGCCGAAACCTCCTGCACGGAACTGGTTCGCAAAGGCAACGACGGCAAGGAGCGCCGGATCAGCATTCTGCGGACCGGTACCAGCGATGAGACGGGCATCGATGCGGTGTGTGGTCCCCGGGAAGGGGAACCGGAAGGTACCCCGACCCTGCTGGTGCTGAGTGAATCCAGCCCACGCGGCATCGAGATCAGCATCGACAAGAACCTGATCCGGGTTCCGCTGGCCATCGTGACCCAGAAGGAAGCCGGCGAGGGTGCCAGGAGCGACGGCCGCATCGAAGCCAGTGCCGGCACCGCCCGCGTGCTGGAAGAGGTTCCGGCCGGCGCCACCGACCGGCTGGCACTGTGTGGGGTCGAAGCCACGCCGAAACCCGCACCCGACACGGTGCTGGTCACGCAGGGACGTACGCAGCTCAAGGGCCAGAAACTGGTCTATGACGAGGCCGACGGGGTCGCCCGTATCGACGGCCCGATCAGCTTTACCCGCGAGAACGGCCAGGACTCCCTGAGCGGCACCAGCCAGCGCATCGAGGTGAACGTGGACGCCGAAACCACCACCCTGGTCGGCGGCGTGGTGCTCAACAGTGCCGGCGGACGGGTCAGCCGGGCCACCCGCGTGGAATACGACGACACCCGGAACCTCGCGCGGCTGATCGGCACCCCGGAGCAGCCGGCCGAGAGCGTCAAGGGCGGGGACAAGCTGCGTGCCGGCATGATCCTGTACGACCTGGACCGCAATGAGGTCTATGCCGTCAAGGCCGAGGGCGGCACCATCACCGGCGAATTTCAGGAGCAGGAGGAGGCGCCAGCCACCGTGCCTGCTCCCCCGGCGACCACAACGCCGCCAGCCGCTACCCCTCCAGGCCGGCCGACGCCTCCCTGAGCACCCGGGCGCTGGCTTCCAGCGCCCGCTGTTCTTCGGACGTCAGGCGAGGCATCACGGTACCCTGTACCCCACCGGCACTGACAATGCGCGGCAGGCTGAGGCTTACCCCGAACTCCGGGGTGGGTGCGCTGACGGTCAGTACCGCACGCCGGTCACCCAGAATGCGCTCGGTGATGCGGGCCAGCGAGGCGCCGATGCCGTAGTAGGTGGCGCGCTTGCCGTCAATGATGTGTGCGGCGGCGTCACGCGTGCCGGTCTCGATCTCGGCGCGCATTTCCGGTGTCCAGGGCAGGCCCCGGGCAGCCATGAACTCGTCGACCGGCAGTCCGGCAACCGTGACCGTGCTCCAGGCCAGGACCTCGCTGTCGCCATGCTCGCCCAGCACGTAGCCATGCACGTGGGTGGGGTCGACTCCTGCATGGCGGGCGATCAGGTGGCGGAAGCGCGCGCTGTCCAGCACGGTCCCTGACCCCAGCACCGCGTGGTCGGGGGCCAGCCGGGTGGCCAGATCGGTCAGGGCGTCCACCGGGTTGGTGGCAATCAGCAGCACGGACCCTGGGGCGCATGCGGCCACCTGAGGAATCAATTCGCGGAAGATGGCGGCATTCTTCCCGGTGAGGTCCAGGCGGCTCTCGCCGGGTTTCTGGTTGGCTCCCGCAGCGACGATCACCACGCGGCTGCCCTGCAGGGCCTCGGTGGGGCCGCTGCTGACCCGGGTCCCGTGACTGACCGGGGAGGCGTGGGCGATGTCCTGAGCCTCGGCTTGGGCACGTTTCTCGTCCTTGTCGGTGAGCACCAGTTCACTGCACGAGCCGCGCAGGGTCAGCGCGTAGGCAGCGGTCGCCCCCACCAGCCCTGAACCGACAATGCTCACCTTCATGGCTGGCGACCACCCGTACCGACGCGCACGGTCAGCACCGGAATGGGGCTGCGGGCCACGACCTTCTCGGCGCTGCTGCCCACAAAGAAGTGTTCCAGCGCGCCCTGGGCGTGGGTCCCGACCACGATCAGCTCGGCGCCCCAGCTGCGCGCCGTTTCCAGAATGCCGGTCACCGGGTCTCCGACCAGCTGCACGGTTTCCTCACCCTCCAGGGCCACGGCAGACAGGCGTTCGGCGTCGGCGCTCTCCATGGTGTGCAGCAGCGTCGGGTCGGGCGCGGCCGGTGTGACCCCGCCCATCAGGTCGGGGGCAGCGCTCACGCGGGCGTCGGTCACGTGCAGCAGCAGCAGCTGCGCTCCGGGAAACCGGGCCCGGGCCACGTCGAGCGCATACAGACTGGACGGTGAGAAATCAAGGCCGACAACGATCCTCTCAAAAGGTGTGGCGGACTGGGTCATGTTCTGACCGTACTCCGGCCGGGCGACGGGCACGCCGAGCCTCAAGAGCACGTAAAGCGTGATCCAAACCACACTCGCCTCCTGGGGCCTAGACTCCGCACCATGCACCTTCAGAGTTTCGGGGCGGCCTGCACGGTTACCGGCAGCATGCATCTGCTGACGCTGAACACCGCCGGAGGCCAGCGACGCGTGCTGATCGACTGCGGCCTGTTCCAGGGGGACGACGAACTGGAGGCACGCAACTACGAGCCGTTTGGGTTTGACGCGGCAGATCTGGACGCGGTGATCCTGACGCACGCCCATCTGGACCACGTGGGGCGGCTGCCGCTGCTGGTGCGGCGGGGCTACCGGGGCGCGGTGTACTGCACCGCTCCGACGGCCGCACTGGCCGAGACCGTGCTGCTGGACTCTGCGCGGCTGCAGGTCGAGGGCTACCGCCAGGACCTGCGCCGCGCCCGGCGCCAGGGCCGCGAGAACGAAGTTCTTCCGCCGCTGTACGAGGAAGCTGACGTTCACCGCACGCTGGCACTGCTGCGGCCCCACCTGGAGTTCGGCGAGGCGGCCCAGATCGCCGACGTGCGGGTGACCCCTGAGCGGGCCGGGCACATTCTGGGCAGCGCCTGGCTGCTGCTGGAGACCCCGGACGCCCGGCTGATCATGAGCGGGGACCTGGGCAACCGTGAAAGCGGCCTGCAACTGGACTTCACCCCACCTCCTGCTGCCGACGCGGTGGTGCTGGAAACTACCTACGCCAACCGCACGCACCGGCCCTGGGCACAGACCCTGGCGGAGTTTGCCGGCGCCCTGCGCACCAGCATCCGCGCCGGCGGGAAGATCCTGATTCCCAGTTTCGCCATTGAACGGGCGCAGGTCATTCTGTACACCCTCAAGGACCTGATGGACCGTGGCGAGGTTCCGCGTATTCCGGTCTTCATGGATTCACCCATGGCCATGCGCGCCACCTACGAGTATTTCGAGTTCGGCGACGAGCTGATTACCCCGGTGCGGGAAGCCCTTCAGAGCGGCGAGGACCCCTTCCGTCCCAGCACCCTGCATGTGGTGAACACCAGCGCCGAATCGCAGCGCCTCAACCGCTACGACGGTCCGGCCATCATCATGGCGGGCAACGGCATGATGACCGGCGGGCGCATCCAGCACCACCTCAAGCACCACCTGTGGAAACCCAGCACCAGCCTGATTATCGTGTCGTACCAGTCCCCCAGCAGCCTGGGGGGCCGGATCGTGGAGGGCGCCGAAACGGTGCGGCTGATCGGGGAAGAGGTGGCTGTGCGTGCCCAGGTGCATACCATCGGGGGCTTCAGCGCGCATGCTGACCGCGACGATCTGCTGGCCTTCCTGAGCACCGCCGGCAAGCCGCACGTGTGGCTGGTCCACGGCGAAACGGCGGTCATGAGCCCCTTTGTACCTGTGCTGGAGCAGCATGGTATGAAGGGCGACATCGTGCCCGACCGCCAGGAAGTGGACCTGCTGGGGCCCGGCTTTGCAGGCGGCCTGCCTGCGGGGCTCATGCTGGACCCGCAGGCTGATCCGGTGCGGGCTGGCGGCGGAGAATAACCCGGCTGAAGCGCGGGTCCTGTCCCGCTGTTGCCACTCCTCCTCCGGACAGGACTTCTATTTCATGCCGAACCGTTACCCTGAAGGTCCATGAAACGCACGTTGCTGCCACTGCTGCTCCTGAGCCTGACCGCCTGCGGAAACAAAGGAATCGAGGGAGCCCAGACCTTCAAATATGCCGCCGGTGACCACCGCAGCGGATCGCTGGTGTACAACGAGACGCCCCCGGCCGGCGGCGCCCACAATCCCGTCTGGCAGAACTGCGGGGTATACGATCAGGCGCTGTACAACGAATACGCGGTACACAGCCTGGAGCACGGCGCGGTGTGGATCACCTACCGCCCGGACCTGGAAGCCGCGCAGGTCACGCAGCTCAAGGCCCTGGCCGAGGGCCGCACCTATACCCTGCTGAGCCCCTATGAGGGCCTGGACAAACCCGTCGTGATCAGCGCCTGGGGCGCGCAGCTGAAGGTGGACAAGGCCGACGACGCCCGCCTGAAGGCCTTCCTCGACAAGTACGAGCAGGGGGCCACGGCACCAGAACGCGGCGCCCCGTGCTCGGGTGGCTACAGCGGCACCCGCTGAGCCTGTCGGGCAGGCCTGAGCAGCTGGAGGCAGTGCCTCCAGAGACGGGTGATTGCCCAGGCGTGCCTGGAGCTGAGGGTTGTCCTGCGTGAGGTGGCCCTGTAAGGCGCCTCTTTGGCTCAAGAGACAGAGGAAGACCTGTTCGCCGTTTCGCTGCCAGCCGCTGGTATGTTCCATTCACGCGGCTGGGCAGCTTTCCGGATCTGCTCAACTTCCCTGTCCGGCCCACCGCCAGGGCTCAGGACCTAGAGTTCCAGACCCGTCGGGGTGGTCGCCTCAGACGGGATGGCCGTGACCAGTACCTCGTACTTACCGGTCACGAACACCTTGAATCCCTGGCGCTGCAACCGGCGCCGGGCATCGGTCACGTCGGCCGCCATCAGGCTGAGGTCCGGTCGCCGGTAATTGCGCACCCGCGCCCCATACGACAGGGTGCCGTCGCGATAGCGGGCATTCGGATAGCCCAGCACCAGCCCGCCAGCGGGCGTCAGGTGGTGCCGCCACAGCGCGCTGAGCAGCACGTCCTGCCTGATCCCTGGGCTTTGCAGCAGACTCAGGGCCAGCACCAGATCGAAGCGGCCCAGACTGGACTGCGGCAGGGTGGTGACGTCCAGCTCGTGAACCATCATGTCTGGATGTCGCTGCCGGGCAGCCACCAGGGCGGAGGCGTCCAGATCCACCCCGTGGACGTCGAACGAGCGGGCCGGGAAAGCCAGGGCCAGGGCATCAAGCTCGCGCCCGGCGTTGACCCCCAGGGACAGCACCCGCCCTCCCTGGGGCGGGCCTGCCCGCCGCAGCGCCTCGACCAGCGTAAACAGGAACACCGGGTCCTCCAGCTTGTCCACCCTCGCCCAGTCACCCTGCGCGCCGTAACCCGCCGCATCCGGATCTGCACTGTGAGCCTGGGCCCGCAACCGCACACGCACCAGCCCCTCCCCTGCGCGTTCCGGGGTCAACAGGTGCGCGCCCAGCAGGTCCGCAAGATCTGTCCAGGTGCTCCAGGGCCGGTGCACCCCGGCCGGCGTGATCTCACCGGCATACAGACCCACGCCAGCATCCGGGTCCGCGATCGTCAACGTGACCTCTCCCCTGTCCAGCAGCGCACGTCGCACGGCGGGCAGCAACTCGGTCATGGGGTAGTGGCTGAACTTCAGGTCGGAATCGTGCACGCGCTTTCGAAGGTACCGCATGCTCCGGGGTATGAAGCCCAGGCAGGAGCGGGTTTTGTTCTCGGCTCTCCGCAGCAGGTACGGGTCCGCGTGTCCCGGGCGCCGTACCAAAAGAGTGTGCCCCTCTGCCTGCCAAGTTCACGCACGTCAAACGAGTCGGCAGAACTCCACGTGATTCAAGAACATCAGGCCTTCTCGTTATCGGCGCTCAGTACCCTCGGTGACGGATCGCGGCGCCCTCACTCTCCAGCCAGGTGGTTACCGCGCCGACCGCGGCCTTCACGCCGGGTGTGATGATCGGCCCTCCAAATTTGGCCAGGCGCACCAAGTGGGAGCCGTCCTCACGCCGGGTGATGCCCACCAGGACCTCCTGCGTCAACTCGCCTTCCACGACGTGGGCCAGGGCGACCCACCCGTCGCGGCGCAGGCTGCTGTACAGGTCGAGCAGCACCACGGTCCAGTTCTGGCCCCGCGTGGTCTGCTTGGCAAAATGGGCGGGCTCAAAGCTTGCAGGCAGGGTCAGGACAGCGTGGGGCACGTCATTCTCCAGTTCGGGATAGGGAGCGGTGGTGCCGTGAGGCACCTGTGGGTGAGCGGTGGGCGTGAAACGCGCATGGTGGGCGCCCAGGCCCAGGTCACGCCATTTCAGGGCGTACTTGGTTTCCAGCGCCGCGGCCGGCGGCGCCTGAACGGTGTCCACGGCCATGACCCCGCTGTTCTCGGCCTCGGCGCAGGCGAACTCGAAGTACTCGTCGTGGTCGGTGGTCAGCAGCACAGCGCCGCCGGGCCTCAGACGGCTTGCCGCCAGCTGGAAAAATGGAGCGCGCAACAGGCGGTGCTCGGTGTGACCGGCCTTTGGCCAGGGGTCCGGGAAGTTCACGACTATGATGTCCAGCGCCGCATGCGGAATCACCTCACGCACCAGCACGTCGGCGGGCAGCTTGGTCACGACGGCGTTATCCAGTCCGGCCTCCTTAAGCCGGCGGTGGGCCTTGAGCAGCGAGACCCCGCTGATCTCCACTCCCAGGTAGTTCGGCGGCTGCGGGAAAGTGCGCGCAAAGTGAGGCCAGAAGCGCCCGTCGCCAAAGCCCACTTCCAGCACCCAGGGCCGGTCGGGCGTTTCTGGGTACAGCCGCGCGGCGGGGTCGGGAAAATGAAAATCAGACAGGCGGAAAATCACGTGGGCTCTCTCTGGCTGTCCAGCAGCTCGGCGGCCAGCCGCGCCGCGTCGCGCAGCACACTGCCGTAGGTGTGCTCACCCGGCATGCAGCGGCCCAGCATACGCACCCGGTCGAGGCGTTTGATGCGGAAGCCATCAAGTTCTCCTGGCGCGGGCGTCAGGAAGCGCACGTCGTAGGCCGGAGCGGCGTCCACGCCAGCAGCGGTCTGCTCGGCCCCGATCAGCCACACACCGCTGGCAATCAGATCCTCGGCCAGGAAATCATAGGCGACTTCGGACAGGCGCCCGGCATCTTCCATGGTGTCCCCGATCAGCAGCCGGCCCTTCAGGAAGGCCCCCACCGCCAGCACCACCGTCCGGGCGTGCAGCTTGGGGCCTTCCCAGGTGGAGATCACGACCTGATCGTCCTCCTCGTCCAGGGCGGTCACGGTGCTTTGCAGCAGATGAATGCCGCTGGTGGCCTCGATTTCAGCCTTGAGCAGCCGGTGGAAGGTCCAGCCGTCGGTGTCCGGCGCCATCTGCTGTTCAACCTGCGCAAACACGCTGCCTTCCGGGAAAGCTGCGCCCTGAATGGTCGGCTGATACAGGTTGCCCAGGTGGTCAAGTGCCTGTGACACCAGCAGGACATCCTGCCCGGCGCGGGCCAGACGCCAGGCAAGTTCGGTGCCGCCCAGGCCGGCGCCCACGACGGCCACGTCGTAAAGGTGCCCCGGCTGCGGGCGGCTGCGGGGAGTAGGGGGGCCAAACATCACCGGGAAGTCTATTACGGCCCGTCCCTTCAGCCTCCCGGGAGCGCTCGTACCACTTACCCTTGACCCATGCCGCTGAATTCCGGATACGCCTATGTCACGCCTGTGCAGGTCAGTGGCGTCAGCGTGCTGGACTTTCTGAGTGCGCATTACCGGCACTCGGCGCCGGAGGTCTGGGCCACACGTCTGGCCCTGGGCGAGGTGGAGGTCGACGGCCGGACCGTGGCGGGGGCCGAGTGCCTGCGGGCCGGACAGACGCTGGTCTGGCACCGCCCACCCTGGCAGGAAGAGGACGCGCCGCTGCACTTCAGTGTGCTGCACGAGGACAGCGCCCTTCTGGCGGTCCACAAGCCCTCGGGGCTGCCGACCCTGCCCGGCGGGGGCTTTCTGGAGCACACCCTGCTGGCGGTGGTGCGCGCAAGCTATCCAGGGGCCTCCCCGCTTCATCGTCTGGGCCGGGGCACGTCGGGCGTGGTGCTGTTTTCGCGCGGTGGGGCAGTCGGCTCCTCGCTTTCCAGGGCCTGGCGTGAACAGGACGTGCGCAAGGTCTACCGCGCCCTGGCCAGCGGTCAGGCAGCACAGGACGAAACCGAAATCACGGCGCCCATCGGGCCGGTCCCGCACCCCCGGCTGGGCGATGTGTATGCCGCCACCCCGTCCGGCAAACCCTCACGGTCGGTGGCGCGGGTCGTGGAACGCCGCCGCGAGGCGACCCTGTTCGATGTTCAGATCTTCACCGGCAGACCGCACCAGATCCGCGTCCATCTGGCCAGCATCGGTCAGCCACTGGTCGGCGACCCCCTGTATGCTCCCGGAGGCCTGCCAAGACCAGAGCTTCCCGGTCTGCCCGGCGACCTGGGATACCTGCTGCACGCGCACACGCTGAGCTTCACTCATCCGGTCAGCGGTCAGGTCATAACTGTGACTGCTCCGGCTCCAGCCGCACTGGAACCCGCAGCAATCTAGGGTCAGGCTGTCAGGAAACGGGTCATACGGACTCCAGATAATCGGTTGCGGCTCCTCTGCTGCGCTCCCGTGCCTCCGCAATCGGTCACTCGTTTTTCATCTCCCCTGCTTCGAAGCTTTACAGGTCCGGCCGGGCTTATCGGTAAGGGAACAACCGATGAACCGGGATCCATACCATTCCTGCCGCATGGGGGCCGGACATATCGCAGCAGTCAACGTCAGACGTCATTCCGCTGACCGACACAGACGGCTGATGCGGACTTCACCCTGAACATGAAACAAATCGGAATGCATCTGGCACCCGAGACGCCTGGAATGCCCTGCGCCTGGGGGCCGAGTTCATGAGCCGTCAGGTTCATACGGTTCAGGGGGTTGTGAGGCCTGGCGGAGCATGCTGAAGCCCGGTTACATACCGCTCACCTCTGCCATTCGAACGCGCTCCGGAACCCCGGTCGCTGCACGTTTTTCTACCCAAGGAGCCTCTACTGATGCGACTTTCCCTGAGTGTTGTACTGAGCCTGCCGCTGCTGCTGGCGGCTTGCGGAACCCCCTCGACCTCTTCTGCTCCTGTTCCTGCTGCCGACGAACCCGCGCGCAGTGTTCCCACTTCTGCTCCGCTCGTAGGCCTGGACAATCCCCTTGGCATCGACGGTCAGTACATTGTTGTGTTTTCCCAGGGCGAGCCCTCTGGGGTCATCAGCGCGCAGGCCACCAGTCTGCTCAGCCAGGCCCTGTCTGCCCAGGACCACGATGGCCTGATCCGCATGCTGGGCCTCAGCGAGCAGGGCGTGAGCATCAGGCACCTGTATGCCGGGACGATGCAGGGCTTCGCCGGCACCCTGAGCGCGCAGAATCTTTCCAGACTGCAGGCAGACCCACGCGTGAAATACATTGAGCGCGACAGCCGCGTGCTGCTCAGAACCACGCAGACCAACGCCACCTGGGGACTGGACCGGATTGACCAGCCGGCCCTGCCGCTGTCGGGCAGCTTCACCTACGAGCAGACTGGTATGGGTGTGACAGCGTACATCATCGACACCGGTATCAACACCGCGCATACCAACTTTGGCGGGCGTGCGGTCTGGGGCACCAACACCACCGGCGACGGCGTGAATTCGGACTGTCAGGGGCACGGCACGCACGTGGCCGGGACGGTCGGCAGTGCCACCTGGGGTGTGGCCAAGAACGTCAAACTTGTGGCTGTTAAAGTCCTGAACTGTGAAGGCTCGGGCACCACTTCCGGCGTGATCGCCGGACTGAACTGGGCTGCCCAGCAGCGCTCCGGGCCAGCCGTGGCCAACATGAGCCTGGGCGGCGGCGCCAGTCAGGCCCTGGACGACGCCGTGGCCAGCGCCACCAACAGCGGACTTACGGTGGTGGTCGCAGCGGGCAACAGTAACGTGGACGCCTGTGGCAGCAGTCCGGCGCGTGCGCCTTCGGCCGTCACGGTGGGCAGCACGACCAGCACCGATGCCCGCAGCAGCTTTTCCAACTACGGCTCCTGCCTGGATCTGTTTGCGCCGGGCAGCAACATTACCAGCACCTGGATCGGTTCGACCACCGCCACCAGCGCCAGCAGCGGCACCAGTATGGCTTCCCCGCACGTGGCCGGCGCGGCAGCCCTGATCCTCCAGGCCAACCCGGCCTACACGCCAGCGCAGGTAAGCAACGCCCTGATCGCCAACAGCGCTTCGGGCAAGGTCACGAGCGCCGGTACTGGCAGCCCCAACCGCCTGCTGCAGGTGAGCGCCCCGGCTGCAGTCTCCCCCACACCGTCAGGCACGACCTACACCGGATCGGTCAGCAAGGGCACGAGCAGCTTCAAGCCCGGCACCAGCGGCTTCACTTATGCCGGCGGTACCCTGAAGGCCACCCTCAGCGCCGGCAGTCTGACGGACTTCGATCTGTATCTGCAGAAGAAAACTTCCAGTGGAAGCTGGATGGACGTGGCGGCCAGCACAGGCAGCACCAGCAGCGAAAGCATCACCTACGCCGCAGGCAGCGGCACCTACCGGTGGGAGGTCTACGCCTACTGGGGTTCGGGCAGCTACACCCTGACAGAAACACGCTGAAATCAGGTTCTGCCTGACGCATTTGCCCTGGGGGCCGCCGTACATGGCGGCCCCCAGATGTTCTTCATTTAGCGGTCAGTTGTGACGGTGTAAGTACCGTCCGCCTTGGCAGTAAAGGTGACCGTCCCCTGTTCATCGGTGCGGTAGGTGCGGATGCCGTTCTGGTCGTACAGGTTCAGCGCCGTTTTGGTGGGATGCCCGTAGCTGTTCTCGCCCACGCTGACCACCACGTTCTCGGGCCGCACGCTGGCCAGCCAGGCCTGATGGTCCCCGTTGGCCGCGCCGTGATGGATGCTTTTGTAGACCTGGAACGGTCCACGGATCTCGGGGCGGTCCTGTTCGAGCCAGGCCTGGGTCTCGGGTTTCTCGCTGTCGCCGGTCATCAGGGCCTTGAAGTCGCCGAACTCCAGGCGCAGGCCCACACTGTTCTCGTTCTGGTCGCTGCCCATGCCAGGGGGCGGCGCGATCACCCGGACCTTCACGCTACCCAGGTTGACGACCTGCCGGTTCGCCTTCTGGAAGGTTGTGCCCTGCTCACGCAGCGCGTCCACCAGCCGCTCCCAGGTGCGGGTGGTGCCGCCCAGGCCGTTGTTGATAAACAGCATCGGTCTGGCCTCGGCTGCGGCGACCAGACCGGCAATGTGGTCGGCGTCAGCGTGACTGGCGATCATCAGGTCAATCTTGTCGACGCCGTAGGTCTTCATGTGATCGCGCATGCGCTCGGCGCTGCGTCCGCCGTCCAGCAGCAGGGTCTTACCCTCGGGGCTGCGCACCAGCACGGCGTCTCCCTGACCGATATCCAGGAAGCGGATGGTCATTTCGCCGGCGGGCACAGTGGCTTTGGCTTCACCGGCAGGTTCTTTGTCACCAAACACCTTGCTGCCCGCACAGGCAGCCAGGCTGGCGGTCAGCAGCAACACCACCAGACCCGTCACGTCCGAGCTGCTGGGGCCACTCCGGGTGGCGGCCTTGCGGCGGCTTTTCGGCGTTGTTTTTCGAGACGGGGACTTCCGGCCGGCAGAAGCTGCGCGCCGTGGGGATTTGGGCTCCTTCTTTCCACTCACAGCGTGATTTCTCCATCGTCGTCAAAGTGCACGTGGCCCTCTCGATTCAGCGCCTCCAGCCGCCTCTGTGCAGCGGCCCGGCGTGCCCGGGTTTCCTGGGGCAGGATCTGTGCGGTGGCACCGTCCGGACCATCGTGAACCGCCAGCAGGTCGCCTTCACGCAGCCCTGTGGGCAGCACCCGCAGCGGCAGGGTAAACGTCCGGCCGTCCTCGCGCTCCAGCCGGGCGACCGGACCACCGGGCGCGTCCTCGACCGCGTCCACGATCCAGCGTTCGCCCTGGGCTGGGGAGTGGGCAGGTTCCTTCATGCCCATCAGGGTAACGCCTGCCCTGGACGCACGCAGTAAGCGCGGGGGCAGTCGGCCAGGACTAAGCACAATGGCGGAGAAGGCCGCAGTTTCAGCAATCCGGCTTCCCTTTGAAACAAGAGTCGCGCACAGTAGAGGGGTGCCTGACATTTCAACCTTCGTGCTTCAGAGCGAGGCGCAACTGCTTGCTCTGCTGGACGTGCGGTATGGCGGGCACCTGCTGGGCCAGTTCCGGGGTGGGGCCACCGCCAGCGAGGCGGCCCGGCGACTGGGCGAACCGGCGCCGCGGGTGGCCTATCACGTTGGGCACCTGCGCAGACTGGGACTTCTGGTCCCGGCACCCGGACCCGGCCGTGGTCAACCGCTGCAACCAGTGGCCGAGCGCTACGTGGTCCCGGAGCACCTGCTGACCCTCCTGGAAGCACACACCACCCGCCCCGTCCTGACGGCGCTGTGCGAGGCGTTTCTGACTGCCCAGGGACAGCAGGTGCCGCCGGCAAAGGACTTCACGCTGCTTGACCTGAGTGCCGGCCCGCGCGACGTGGACCTCAGCACGTTCGCACCAGCTTCTGCCCGGCTGCTGGTGCGGGTCACGCGCCTGACCCCGGCGGCTTTTGAACGGATGGTCAATGCCGCCTGGGACGCCATAGCACACGAAGAGCAGGCGGCGCCCGAAACACGTGGCGCCCGGCTGTTCACCCTCTCACTGATGGGCTTTGCGGGGTCGATGCTGCCCCTGTCCGAAGCCCAGGAATCCAAAGGAGAATGATGCTCGACGAAACACTGGTCAGTGACGTGCTGACGCTTGCCCGCGCGGGCGGCGCGGACTTCGCGGAGCTGTTTATGGAAGACACCGTGAACACCACCCTGCGCCTTCACCAGGGCGAGGTCAAAGACGCCGGGGGCGGCAATCTGTTCGGCGCCGGCCTGCGGCTGCTGTACGGCACCCGCGTGGTCTACGCCTACACCAACGACGTGACCGCCTCTGGCCTGCGTGAACTTGCCAGTGCGGTGGCCAGCGCCCGTGGGAGCACCGGAGAGGTGGAGCGCAGCGGTGCGGGGGGCCTGGACTTCCGCAAGGTCAATGTCACGCCGCACTACCGCGCTCAGCAGCACCCCCTGACGGCCGCCAAGCGCGAGAAACTGGCCCTGATGCGCCGCGCTTCGGGCGCCGCACAGGTTGGTGACGTCAAGACCGTGGATGTGAATTACCTCGACCGCGTGCAGCGCGTCCTGATCGCCAACAGCGAGGGCCTGTGGGCCGAGGACGAGCGGGTCCAGAGCCGGCTGAGCGTCAGCGCCATCGCGCAGGACGGCACGCTGCGCCAGAGCGGCTTTTACGGTCCGGGCGCCAGCCAGGGCCTGGAATTCTTCGACACCGTCACGCCCGAGAGCATTGGCGCCGAGGCCGCGCGCATCGCCAACGCCATGCTGCGCGCAGGCTACGCTCCGGCCGGCAAGCTGCCGGTCGTGATCGGCAACGAGTTCGGCGGCGTCATTTTCCACGAGGCCTGCGGGCACATCCTGGAAACGACCGCCGTGGAGAAGAACGCCAGCGTCTTTGCCGACAAGTTCGGCCAGCGCATCGCGCAGGACTGCGTGAGCGCGGTGGACGACGGCACCCTGCCCGGTTCATGGGGCATGGTCAACGTGGACGACGAGGGCATGCCTGCCCAGCGCACGGTCCTAATCGAGAAGGGCATTCTCAAGTCGTTCCTGGTGGACCGCGTGGGTGAAATGAAAACCGGCTATGCTCGCACCGGCTCGGGGCGCCGTCAGAACTACACCTTCGCGCCGGCCAGCCGCATGCGCTCGACCTTTATCGACAACGGCGACCAGACCCCCGAGAGCCTGATCCGCAGCGTCTCGCACGGCATCTACGCCCGCAAGATGGGCGGCGGCAGCGTTTCTCCCGGCACCGGCGACTACAACTTCGCGGTCAACGAGGCATACATGATCCGGAACGGCGAGATCGCCGAACCCCTGCGCGGTGCCTCGCTGGTGGGCAACGGCGCGCAGGACCTGCTGAACATCGTGGGGGTCGCCGGCGACCTCAGCCTGGGACAGGGCATGTGCGGCAGCATCTCGGGCTCCCTGCCCACCGACGTGGGGCAGCCGCACATTCTGGTGTCCGAAATCACCGTGGGAGGCCGCGCATGACCGCTACCGTCACCGAACAGCTCAGCATCGATCAGGCGCGCAGCTACCTGCTGGAACGGGCCCAGGCCCGGGGCGTGCAGCTGGAGGTCTACGCCCTGCGCAACACGTCTACCAATATCCGGGCCTTTGACGGCGAGGTCAGCGAGTTCAAGCTGCAGGCGCGCCAGGGTGTAGGCCTGCGGGCGCTGCAGGGGGGCGCCTGGGGCTACAGCTTCACCGAGAATCTGGCGCCGGCTGCACTGGACCGCGCGCTGGATATGGCGGTGGAAAATGCCGAACTGGTAGCGCCCGAGAGCGGCGCCGGGCTGGTCGCCTGGGCCGAGCCTCCCGCGCTGGACCTGTACGGCGAGGGCCTGAGCGGCGTAAAGGTTGAGCAGAAGGTCAAGGTCGCCCTGGATCTGGAGCGCACCGCCCGTGAGGCCGACCCGCGCGTGACCAGCGTGCCTTATGGCATGTACGTCGACAGTGACAGCGAGACGCTGGTCGGTAACACCGAAGGTCTGTCACGCGGCTTCAAGGCCCTGCAGGCCTTTCACTTCGTCGCCCCACTGGTCAGCGAGAATGGTCAGAACAAGATGCAGCGCGACTGGCAGTTCACCCGTGAATTCACCGAACTGGACCCCACCCGCACCGCCCTGAGTGCCGTGGAGAAGGCCGTGGCCCTGCTGGGTGCCCGGCCGGCGCCAAGCGGCCAGTTCCCCGCCGTCTTTTCCGGCGAGTGTCTGGCCGAATTGCTGGATCTGTTCTCTCCCATGTTCAGCGGCAAGATGGTCGAGGAAGGCAAGAGCCCTCTGGCCGGGCGCCTGGGCGAACTGGTTGCCAGTGAGCTGGTCACGCTGGTGGACGACGCCACGCTTGCCCGGGGCATGAACTCCCGGGCCTTTGACGTGGAGGGCTGCCCCAGCGCGCCTCTGACCCTGGTCGAGGCCGGACGGCTGACGGCTTTCCTGCACAATGCCCAGACGGCGGCGCGCGCCGGCACGCACAGCACCGGGCACGCCGCGCGCATGGGCTACCAGGGCGTGGTGGGCGTGGGTCCCAGCAACCTGCTGCTGCAGGCCGGCAAGACCCCGGACAGTGAGGTCCGTGCGGGCCTCAGCGGTGTGCTGGTCACCGGGGTGTCCGGCGGCCATGCCGGCGCCAACCCCATAACCGGCGACTTCAGCCTTCAGGCCGAGGGGTTCTGGCTGGAAGACGGCGGGGTCGCCCATCCGCTGGAGGTCTTCACGGTGGCCGGCAATATTCTGGAGGTTCTGGCCGGCATCGAGGCCGTCAGCGACACGGTGGAGTGGACCTCGGACGCTGTCGGCGCGCCCGCGGTGCGGATCGGTCGTCTAGCGGTGGGCGGGAACTGAACCCGCGCGGAAATGATCAGGGAGAGGACACCGCGGTGTCCTCTCCCTCCTGTTGGCTGCCGGCTCCCCAATTCTGCGCCCTGGAAACGGCCCCGGCAGCTACGCTGAGCCATGCCCGCCGACTTCCCGGCCCTGCTTACGGAACTGGAGGACTGGCTGTTCCTGCACGCACCGGCCATTCATGCACAGCTGAAGCCGGGCGCCACTGGGCCCGATCTGAGCAGCCTGGAACGCCAGCTCGGCCGGAAGCTGCCGGAAGCGTTCCGCATGCTGTACCAGAGGCACGCGTACTGGGGACAGGCCTTCGGACTCGACCACGTGCCCCTGGGTCATCTGGCCTTTGAATGGCAGACCTGGCGTGAGATCGAGCAGCAGTGGCGTGAGAGGCAGTGGGGCCTGGACGAGGAACATGTCTCGCACCCGGCCGGCGCTATACGAACCGAGTACGCCACGCCCGGCTGGGTCAGCTTTCTGAAGGACTGGAGCGGAAACTCGGTGGGCATCGACCTGAATCCGGGTCCACACGGCACACCCGGTCAGGTCATCACGTTTGGCCGTGACGAGGACCACAAGTACGTGCTGGCCGACAGCCTGGAAACATTTGCGGAGATGTACGTGGCGCGCCTGCGAACAGGACAGGTACGGGTCATGCAGCTGTCCGGGTATTCGGAGCCGACCTGGAGTTTGCAGCTGGCCGACGAGACCGGGTTCAGCGCCGACTGGTGCCGCACGCTGCCGGATTTTTACCCCGGTTTTGGCGCAGCTCCTGCCCGGCGGTCCCACTGAAATGACCGGACCGGGCGACAAGCGTGGTGCGTGGGGGCATCCGCCTTCGCGCTGGGGCGTAGCATGGCCAGCATGAAGTGGCTGTCTGACCAGAGCCTGCGTGGCGTCGTGGACAAGGTGGAGGCCGGCGAACGCCTCTCCTTTGACGAGGGCATGCAGCTGTACCACACCCGCGACCTCAACGCCCTGATGCGCCTGGCCAACCACACCAAGCAGCGGCTGCACGGCGACAAGGTGTACTTCGTGCACTCCATGCGCCTGGAATTCACCAACATCTGCTACGTGGGCTGCACGTTCTGCGCCTTTGCGGCCCACAAGAACGAGGAGCGCGCCTGGGACTACGACCCGGACGAGGTGGTTGCGCAGGTCCGTCGCCGCTACCTGCCCGGCATCACCGAACTGCACATGAGCAGCGGGCACCACCCCAACCACAAGTGGGACTACTACCCGGCCATGGTGCGCAAGTTGCGCGAGGCCTTCCCGGAGTTGCAGGTCAAAGCGTTTACGGCCGCCGAGATCGAGCACCTCAGCAAGATCAGCAAGAAGCCCACGCTAGAGGTGCTGCGCGAACTGCAGGCGGCGGGGCTGGCCGCGATGCCGGGCGGCGGCGCCGAGATCTTCGCCGACCGGGTGCGCCGGCAGGTCGCCAGAAACAAGGTCAAAGCCGAGAAGTGGCTGCAGATTCACCGTGAGGCGCACTCGCTTGGCATGCGCACCAACGCCACGATGCTATACGGGCACATCGAGACGCTGGAAGAACGCCTGGACCATATGCACCACCTGCGCGAGCTGCAGACCGAGACCGGCGGCTTCCACGCCTTCATTCCGCTGGCTTTCCAGCCGATGGGCAACACCCTGGCCCAGAACCTCGGCAAGACCGAGTACACCACCGGCCTCGACGACCTGCGCAACCTCGCAGTGGCGCGCATCTACCTGGATAACTTCCCGCACATCAAGGGTTACTGGGTCATGATCGGCTCGGAACTGACGCAGGTCAGCCTGGACTGGGGCGTGTCGGACATCGACGGCACCATTCAGGAGGAGCACATCGCCCACGCCGCCGGAGCCACCAGTCCTATGGCCCTCTCGCAGGCGGGCATGGTCCGCATGATTCAGCATGCCGGGCGCACCCCGGTGCTGCGCGACGCCTACTACAACGAACTGGAAACCTTTCCCCGGACCGGCGTCGAGGCCGCCGACTGACCGTGCCGCCTGCGAGTGGGGCGCCCCGGAGCGATCTGGACGAAGTGCTGATGCTCGACGACCTGTGGAACTCGGCCTACCACCACCGCGACCCGCAGCGCATGGCCGGCGTGCTGGCCGACGACTGGATGGCCTTCTTTCCGGACGGCACGGTGGTGTTCAAGGCCGATCTGCTTGAAGGCATGATGCGCAATGCCCCGGCCGCCCTGGTGTTCGAGCGGCACGCCAGCCGGGTCTATGGTGATACCGCCGTCACCCGCGGCACCCTGTACGCCGACGGTGAGCGGGTTCAGAGCTTCTTCCGGGTGTTCGCGCGGCGTGCCGGCATGTGGCAGGCCGTCAGTGTGCAGGTCGTGCCTTGAGGGCAGGCCTGACAGCGCTGGGCGTGTTCGTACTTCCCGGCGTTCTGCTCTTGCCCCTGCTGCTGCGGCTTATTCCCTTCGACGTTCAGATCACGGTACCCGTCGCCACGCTGCAGGACGGAGTGCTGCTGGCAGGTCTGCTGGTGGCGGGTGTGGGCATCTGGAAGGCCCTCCGCCGATGACCTACCGCGCCGGCTGGATTCATTACACGAACGTCGCCCCCATCCTGGACTCGCTGGTGCTTCCTGCCGGGGTCACCGCCGTCACGGGTGTTCCCACGCAGATGAACACGGCGCTGCTCTCGGGCGAGGTGGACATTGCCAACATCAGCGCGGTGGAATTTATCCGCAACGCGCAGATGCTCGAAGCCCTACCGGATTTCAGCGTGGCGGTGCTGGGGCCGGTCTACAGCGTCAACCTGTTTCACACCCGTCCCTTGCAGAAGTTGCGCCGGATTGCCCTGACCGCACAGTCGGCCATGAGCGTGGCCCTGCTGGAGGTGCTGCTGCGCGAGCGCGGCCTGTGCCCCACCCTGGAACGCGACGAAGGAGAAGCCGAGGACCTGCTGAGCAGCGGGTACGACGGTGTGCTGCGCATCGGTGACAGCGCCCTGCGCGAATGGTACCGGGTGGTCGGCCCACTGGGCGACACGCAGACCATGACCACGCTACCCAGCACCGGACGCGGCATCACGGTGACTGATCTGGCGTGCGAGTGGTTTGACCTGACCGGGCATCCCTTCACCTTTGCCGTATGGGCCTACCGCAAGGACAACCCACCGCCCCCCGACCTCGTGCAGGCGATGCGCGAGGCCAGACGCGATGGGCTGGGTCATCTGGCACAGGTAGCCCGGCGCCACGCAGGGGCACTGGGCCTTCCGCCGCGGGTGGTGCAGCACTACCTGTGGAATTTCCGCTACCACCTGGAGGCCCCCGACCGTCTGGGCCTGCGGAAATTTGCCGCCAGGGCCGTACCTGGGCACGCGCCGCTGTGCTTCGGAAAAAGACCGGGATAGAGTCAGACCCTATAGCCACGGACATGGTGCGGGATTCAGCAGGGGGTTGGGCAACATGACGCGTTCCTGGCAGGCACCCGCCGGATGCACACATGCCTTCTATGGGATCTCTATTGCAGTTGCACATCGCTTCTATGCTGTGAGGCATGCTGCTTGTCTGCGCCGGGTGCGCTCAGCCCTCCCTGGATCACACCATCCGCCGGACGGCACCCGGACTGGCCGAGACCACCTGCCCCACCTGCGGCCAGGTGCAGCCGTTTCACTTCCGGCCTCTGCCCGTCATCACCGGGGCCAGCGGCTCCGGAAAGTCCACGCTGGCAGCCCGGCTGGCTGGAAGGTCCGGTACCATCTTTGCGTTTGAGAACGACATCCTGTGGGGGCCTCAGTACGACACCCCGCAGGATGGCTACCGCGCCTTCCGAACAGCCCTGCTGCGCGTGGCACTCAATGTCAACCAGACCAGCGTCACAGCTGCTCTGTTTACCAGTGTGATGCCGCCGGATTTGACCTCCCACCCACTCGCCCGGTACTTCGATGGCCTGCATTTTCTGGTCCTGGAGTGTCCGGATCAGGTCCTGGCTGACCGCCTGAGGGCCCGCCCGGCGTGGCGTTCCAGCGACAGCCATGCCTTCATCGCGGCCATGCAGACCTTCAACCGCCACCTGCAGGCGTTTCAGGCAGCGACCACCACACACCTTGATACCTCCACTGTGCCCCTCAGGGAAGCGGACACTGCACTGCAGCGGTGGATGGATACGGTGCTGAGCAGCACCAGCGGGGATCAGGGCGCTATTCCAGAGCCTCTACAGGGCCCAGCATCACCACGGTGAGGGTGTCCAGCGGACACAGGCGCAGAACCTCGCGCACGGCCTCGGGCGTGACCTGTTCATAGCGGCTTACGAGTTCCGCCGTGGTCAGCACCTCTCCGCGTACCAGATACTCCATGCCCAGCGTGAACAGCCGTCCCTGCGGGGTCTCAGCACGCAGCAGCGTGGATACGGCAAGTTTACGTGCGGCGCGGCGTACCCGTTCAGGCGTGATGAGTTCCCCGGCACCCCGGAGCACGCGCCGGTAGGTCTTCAGGGCCGCTCCGGCACGCTCGGGGTCACAGGTAAACCCGCCCTCGAAGGCGCCGGCGTCACGGTAATCCAGGTGAGCCAGGTCCGCGCTGTCACACAAACCGGTATCCAGCAGGGCCCAGTACAGGGCGCCGTTTTCGCCGCCAATCAGATCGGCCAGAACGGTCGCGGCCTCGCGCAGCGGGTGTGTGACCGGCAGGCCCGGCGCAGCCAGGGTCACGTGCACCCGGCCCAGAGTCTCGTCATGGATCACGCGGGTGTGGCCCGGGTGAAGGGGCCCAAGGGGTAGGCCGGTTGCCGGCGCACTGACAGACGGCGGCCATCCTTTCAGGTACCTCCGAGCCCACCCCAGCACCTCCTGCGGTTCAAAAGCCCCGGTGATGGCCAGGGTGACGTGTCCGGCCCCATACCGTTCCCGGTGATTGCGCGCCAGGGCCTCGCGCCCGAGGGCCACGACAGTCTCGCTGGTTCCCAGCACCTGATGTCCCAGTGGATGACCGCCCCAGTAGTCGGCACGCAACTCGTCCATCACGCGGACTCCCGGCTGCTCGGCGTACATGGCGATCTCTTCGAGAATCACGCCACGTTCCGTCTGGATATCTGCTTCGCGCAGGGCCGGGCGCATCAGCTCCGTCAGGGTGTCGAGCAACTCCGCGCTGCGCTCAGGCAGGCTGGCGGCGTGGTAAACAGTGGCCTCCTCGCTGGTAAAGGCGTTGGCCTGACCACCCAGGTCGTCCAGGCGGGCGTTGAGTTCGGCGGCTCCAACCTGCTCCGAACCTTTGAACAGCAGGTGCTCGATGAAGTGGCTGGCCCCCATCTCGTGCGGCAGTTCGTCGCGGGCACCGGTGTTGACGAAGTACCCGGCCGCCACGGTCTGCGCGTCCCGGTCCGGATCAAGCAGTAGGGTCAGGCCGCCGGGCAGGGTATGGCGCTGCGGGCGCTCAGGCATGGTGAACCTCCGCCGGCAGGGAAAACACTGATTCCGCCAATGGGCCACCCGGGTCCACCGGCCCGAGGGTCGTCACGGTGGCGTGGCCCACGGGGTTATACCCAGCCAGGAAGGCATTCACGTCCTCCAGGGTCAGCGCGGCCAGCCGCGCACGCAACTCCGAAATGGGCCGCACCCGGCCAAACACCGCCACGTCCCGTGTCAGGCTGCCAGCCCGGCTCCGCAGGCTCTCGGCGCCGAACACCACGCTGGTGGTCAGGCTCGTGCAGGCCCGGTGGAACTCGTCAGGCTTCAATCCCTGCGGCAGACGGGCCAGCTCATGAAGCATGACCTCCAGGGTCTCGGGGGCACGCTCAGGAGTGCTACCGGCGTACGCGCTGAGAAAGCCCTGGCCACCCAGCAGCACCGGAGAGGCGCTGACGGCATACGCCAGGCCGCGTTCCTCGCGCACCGCGGTAAACAATCGGCTGGCGCTGCCACCGCTCAGCGCCGTCAGCGCCACCTGCCAGGCCAGCCAGTCCGGATGGGTGGGGGCCACACCGGGGGCCGTAATGCTCAGATGGGTCTGCTCGGCGTCGGCGTCGGTATGGTGGGCACGTCCACCAGCACGGAAGACCGCTGGCACCTGAGCAACCTGTCCGGACCGCAGTTCTGCCAGGGCGCGCTGCACCAGCTCAAAGGCTTCAGAAGGTTCCAGGTCCGCAACCAGCCCCAGCACGCTTCCCGCCTGCCCATAACGCGTCAGGTGGGCACGCAAGCCGGCCGAAGTCAGGGCCTGCAGACCTTCGAGGGTGCCGCTGGCCGGATGGGTAAAGCCGGCGAACGGTGAGCCGGCCGGCCGGGGAAACGCCAGCCGTCTGGCATGCACGGCCAGCAGGTCAGACGGGCTGTCAGCCAGACCTTCCAGGTCCTGACGGGCCAGATCGGTCAGGACGTTCAGTTCTGCCTCCGGCAGTTCAGGCTGTATCAGCACGCAGGCTGTCAGGCGCAGCGCCGCGCCCAGATCGGCACCCAGGCCACTGGCCGTGAAGCGCGTCGCCTCCGGTCCCACCCCACCGCCCCGGCGCACCCCCAGATCGTCAAAGGCGTCCTGCAAGGCGCGGGCGTCCATCCCGCCGGCACCCTTGAACAACCACTCCTCCAGCACCCCTGCTGCACCTTCCTGTCCTGGCGGATCGTGAGCGTTGCCCACCGGCACCCGCAGATCGAAGGCAAAGCCCGGACCGGCGCGCCGCTCGAAAGCGACACGCAGGCCACCGGGCAGGGTCCACAGCTGGGCAGACGGTGTGGAGGCAGGGGGCGAGAAGGACCGGGCGGGCATCGGGGGATTCTACCTCCAGGCCACCGAGGAGCGACTGCGACCTTCGGTGGATTTCGTACCGGGGGTGGTGCGCCATGCTGAACGGATGAGGCGGGTCGTGCGCTGGTTCCTTGTCCTGGCGGTGTTGGGCTGTCTGGTGGTCTGGCTGTGGCCACAGCTGGAGGCGGCGCAGCGTTACATGACACTGCTGCGCGCGCCGGCACCGGTAGCAGGCAGTCTGCCCAATCCCCTGCCTGGCCGCGCCCTGACGGACACCTGGGGTGGGGCACGCAGCAACGGGCGCCGTCACGAAGGCATTGATATCTTCGCCGCGCGTGGAACGCCGGTCCAGGCCACCACGCGCGGCATGGTGCTGAATATTGGCCCCAACACCCTGGGTGGGCGCACGGTCATGCTGCTGGGCCCGGGCGGTCAGCGGCACTACTACGCGCACCTGGACCGCTATGTGCCGGGTCTGGAGCGCGGTGACTGGGTAGAGGCCGGCGATGTGGTGGGATACGTGGGCAACAGTGGCAACGCGCGCGGCACGCCGCCCCATCTGCATTACGGCATCTATACGCCGGGCGGGGCGATCAATCCGTATCCGCTTCTCCAGCAGCCCTGAGGGGCTTGAGTCCTGAGCACAGCCGGTCCCGAACCGCTGGCCAGTCCTCGCCCGTGACGCTGTACATCACGGTGTCGCGCATGGACCCGTCCGGGCGGCGCACATGGCGCCGAAGCACACCCTCTTTCACGGCGCCCAGCTTCTCGATGGCCCGCTGTGAACGCACATTGAGAATGTCGGTCTTGATCTGCACGCGTTCCATCCCCATGACCTCAATGGCGTGGCGCAGCAACAGGCACTTCATACGGCGGTTGATACCGGAGCCGTGCCAGCGCGGATGCAGCCAGGTCCAGCCGATCTCCAGCCCCGCATGTGCCGCGCGGATATCCCCGTAGCGGGTGCTTCCGGCCAGCTCTCCACCCACCTCGATAACGAACGGCTGATGGTCCGGTGCGTCCAGAGCCGCGTGGTAGTAACCGGCGGCCGCAGGACTGGTTCCCATAAACCGGAGCTCACCGGCGCACTGATCCGCCAGCGTACATAACGCCGGGATATCCGCAGCACTCAGAGGCCGCAGGGTCAGGTCGCCGTCCCGGAGGATCAGATCGTGGTGCATAGGCCCAAGTATGTCGGAGGGCCAGATCCGAAAGGAACTGTGCAGCCAGCCAGGAGGGCTGAGCCTACAGATGCGGCGTCAGGTTCACACCGGTGACAAGCGCAGTGTGGCTGCCACGGCTCAGGCGCACGGCAGTAAATGACGTGTCGCTGAAGGCAAACCAGGCCCGCTCCGAGCCCAGCAGTTCCCGGAGCAGGGTGTTCAGAAAGCCGCCGTGCGAGACGACCAGAAGCCGCTCTTCCCCACCCTGCCAGAGCAGTTCCAGGGCCAGCAGGGCGCGCGCCCGGATGGCAGCCTGACTTTCCCCACCTTCAGAGGTAAACACGTCCAGGTCATGTCGGAAGTTCGGGATGGGATACCGGGCCAGCGCCGCTTCACGTGACAGGCCGGCCAGCGGGCCATTATCCCATTCCATCAGCAGTGGAGTGGGTGTCAGGGGCACGTGGAGTCCGTCCGTCACGATCTGAGCCGTTTCACGGGCCCGGAGCAGGGTGGACGTGTACGCCCGGTCGAAGCCCGGTGGGTAGGCCTGCCAGTAGGCCGAGAGCGCCTCAGCCTGCGCGCGGCCCACTGCAGTCAGAGGCGAGTCGTAGCGGCCCTCATGAACGTCTTCATCGTCGGCGCGGCTGCGGCCATGGCGCAGCAGGGTCAGGTAAAGGTGGCTCATCCGCACCGCGTGGCCAGGAGCACACATTCACGGGCGCTGACCTGCACCTCGACGCAACTCAGCCTCGTATGACCGAAGAGCGCCTCCCGTGTCGCGTCGCCGCCATGGAATGCGGCGGGCAGCCGCGTGGGAGGGGTGAAATTGTCCAGCACCAGCACCCCGCCTGGGCACAGGGCATTCACGAGCCGGTCCAGCTGGGCCGACTCCCGTTTAGCCGGCGCGCAATCGGCAAAAATCAGATCAAAAGGACCGTGAGCCAGTGTTTCGGTCCAGTCGCCGTGCAGGACTTCGGCACGGGAGTCGTGCTGCAACAGCTTCCTTGCTGTCAGGGCCCGGTCCGGGTCGTTCTCCACTGTCAGAAGCTGGGCGTGCCTGCCCATGCCCGCCAGCAGCCAGGTTGCGCCCGTACCCAGTCCAGTGCCCAGTTCCAGCAGATGTCCTGTCGGACGCGAGGCGGCCAGTACGCGCAGCAGACGTCCAACCTCCAGCGAACAGCCGTAGTCAAAACCTGTCTTCGCCCCTTCAGCGTCGGCCTGGGCCACCAGGGGCGGGAGATCCAGGTGCTGCGGCGTTTCCCCACGTGCCCGGAGCACCTGCCGCAGTTGCACGTCGTCTGCCCACGGGAGCACGCGAGGATCAATCCAGGCCACAGGGCGCCCCTCGGGACTGGGCTCCAGCTCAGGAGAGATCAGGCGCAGCGGAAAACACACTGAGGCCATTCCGGACGCACTGTGCAGGATGACAGGCTCACCAGTCACTTCGGCGTGGGCGCCGCATTCCTCCCAGGCCTCACGGACGGCGGCCTGAGCGGGATTTTCCTCCGGGTGGATTCCGCCCCCGGGCAGGGTCCAGCCACCGCTGTCCCGGGCTGCCATCAACAGGCGGCCGTCCTGTTCGATCCAGGCACAGGCGCGTCCGGTCCGCTCGGGCGAAGGCGACAGGTCCAGGAAGTTCATGCGCCAGCCTCCAACAGGGTCAGGGCTTCATTCACGGGCGCCCTCTCTTCCCGCAGTGCCTGGAGCGCTCCGGATCGGTGGAACCTGGTCGCCACCTCGAGATCTCCCGGGTGAGTCTGGCGGTAGGACCGCATCAGCGAGGACTCCAGCGAGGAGTGACCTTCTTCCAGAAAGCCCACCAGGGCCAGCCGCAGCGCCACCACTTGCACAATGGCTGGCGCGCGGCCCACCCGGATGGCCTTCCGGCTGACGTAGGAGTCCTCGGTCAGCAGGCGGGTGCACCCGGCCCAGGGGTCTGGCGCCGCATACTCCACCGCGCGCACCCCACTCATGGCAATGGCCCCGGCACATTGTGGGCAGGGCTGAACCGTAGTCAACACCGTCCAGCCGTAACACTCAGGCCTGGGCATGTCCGCCAGGGCAAGCAGGGCATTGATTTCCGCGTGGGCAAGGTCATGACCGCTGATCACTCCAGCCTCCACACGGCGGGGTTCGCCCAAGCGGTTGCGTCCCCAGGCAAGAACATGCCCAGTCTGGTCCACCACGCACGCCCCGATGGGATACGAGCCGTGCAGATAGGCCTCCCAGGCTTCGGAAAGAGCCACATGCCAGCCCGCGGATATCACCTCAGTGACCGGGCCAGTCGTCGCCACGCCTGTCACAGTGCCTCCCGGTGACGCGCGATCAAATCGTCTAGGGCCTCACGCAGCAGGCTGGCCTCAGTGCGGCCCAGCGCGCCGGACAGCTTGGCCAGACGCTCCAGCTGGCTCTTGGGGTAATAGTTGCTTTTGAGCACCATCTTGCTTTCCACATAAATGCAGGCCCGGGCCCGCCCCTCCCGTTTGGCCCGCAGCAGGGCCTCGTCAGCGGCGCGGTACAGGTCCGGGAATGTCGTGGCGTGTGCTGGGCGCGCCGCAAGTCCCACACTCAGGCCCAGCTGACGCGGCCAGTGCGGATCGCGGTGGATATGAAAGTGCCGGATCACCTCGTCGAACAGAATCAGTGCGGTCTCTGCCGCAGTTTCCGGCAGCAGCGCGGCATATTCGTCGCCTCCAATCCGCCCGATGAGGCTGCCGGTTGGAAGACTGCCGCTGAGCAGCCGCTCGACACCGCGCAACACACGGTCACCCTCACTGTGGCCCAAGCTATCGTTCAGCGTCTTGAAGTGATCCAGATCCAGCACCGCCAGGGTGACCGGAGCGCCATTCAGGTTGTGAAAGGCGTCCTCAAAGGCATTTTTGTTCAGAATATCGGGGCGGGGCATACGATCTCCTTCAAGCAGACTGGGAAGGCAGGAACGATGTCTGATGGGTTGCCGACCATCAGCCTGGGATCAGCTGTATTACTGTCCAATGTATATATGTTTGAGATAATAGATAGCAAGCTACTATGTGAATTGCACGTGCTGGCGCACCTTGAGCGCCCCAGACTCAGATTGTCGGATTCGGGTATTTGACATTTTTCTTACTCCAGGTCTATTCTCGCGTGCGGAACGGCAAAAACCGCTGGGCAGTCCAGCGGTCGAGTGCCCCATATCCCATATCTCATTGCAGGAGGAACCCACATGCTGAAACCCCTGGGCGACCGAGTTCTGGTTGAAATCATTGAAGAAGCCGAGCAGAAGACTGCCGGCGGCCTGTACGTACCCGACACCGCCAAGGAAAAGAGCCAGCGCGGCAAGGTCATCGCCGTCGGCAGCGGCAAGATGCTGGACAACGGCACCCGCGTGGCGCTGGATGTCAACGAAGGTGACACCGTCTACTTCGCCAAGTACGGCGGCACCGAAGTCAGCCTGGAAGGCAAGAACTATTCGATCCTGGCTGAGCGCGACATTCTCGCCATCGTCGAGTAAGGCGTTTTTCCAACCCTCTTTCTGCTGTCTGTTCAGACCTGAATTAAAGGAGCACCATCATGGCCAAGCAACTTGTATTTGATGAAGCCGCCCGTCGCAGCCTGGAGCGCGGTGTCAACGCCGTCGCCAACGCTGTCAAAGTGACCCTTGGGCCCCGTGGCCGCAACGTCGTGATCGAGAAGAAGTTCGGCAGCCCCACCATCACCAAGGACGGCGTTACCGTCGCCAAGGAAGTGGAGCTGGAGGACAAGCTCGAGAACATCGGCGCCCAGCTGCTCAAGGAAGTCGCCAGCAAGACCAACGACATCACCGGTGACGGCACCACCACCGCCACCGTGCTGGGACAGGCCATCGTGAAAGAAGGTCTGCGCAACGTCGCCGCCGGCGCCAACCCCCTGGCCCTCAAGCGCGGCATCGAGAAGGCCGTCGCCGCAGCCATCATCGAGATCCAGAACCTGGCCGTGCCGGTCGAGGACTCCGACGCCATCAAGAAAGTCGCCGGCATCAGCGCCAACGACGATCAGGTCGGCGAGGAAATCGCCTCCGCGATGGACAAGGTGGGCAAGGAAGGCGTCATCACCATCGAGGAAAGCAAGGGCTTTGACACCGAAGTGGACGTCGTCGAAGGCATGCAGTTCGACAAGGGCTTCATCAACCCCTACTTCGTGACCAACCCCGAGAAGATGGAAGCCGTCCTGGAAGACGCTTACATCCTGATCAACGAGAAGAAGATCAGCAACCTCAAGGACCTGCTGCCCGTGCTGGAGAAGGTCGCCCAGACCGGCCGTCCGCTGCTGATCATCGCCGAGGACGTCGAAGGCGAAGCGCTGGCCACCTTGGTGGTCAACAAGCTGCGCGGCACGCTGAACATCGCCGCCGTCAAGGCGCCCGGCTTCGGTGACCGCCGCAAGGAAATGCTGCGCGACATCGCCGCCGTTACCGGCGGGGAAGTAGTCAGCGAGGACCTGGGCCACAAGCTGGAGAACACCGGCATGGAGATGCTGGGCCGCGCCGCGCGCATCCGCATCACCAAGGACGAGACCACCATCGTGGACGGCAAGGGCGAGCAGACCCAGATCGACGCCCGCGTCAACGCCATCAAGGGTGAGCTCGACACCACCGACAGCGACTACGCCCGTGAGAAGCTCCAGGAGCGCCTCGCCAAGCTCAGCGGCGGCGTGGCCGTGATCCGCGTCGGTGCCGCCACTGAAACGGAACTCAAGGAGAAGAAGCACCGCTACGAGGACGCCCTGTCCACCGCGCGCAGCGCTGTGGAGGAAGGCATCGTGGCCGGTGGGGGCACCACCCTGCTGCGCATCATCCCGGCTGTCCGTGCGGCGGCTGAAGGCCTGGAAGGCGACGAGGCCACCGGCGCGCGCATCCTGATCCGCGCCCTGGAAGAGCCCGCCCGCCAGATCGCCGTCAACGCCGGTGAAGAAGGCAGCGTTATCGTCAACGCCGTGATCAACAGCGACAAGGCCCGTTACGGCTTCAACGCCGCGACCGGCGAGTACGTGGATGACATGGTGGCCGCCGGTATCGTGGACCCCGCCAAGGTGACCCGCACGGCGCTGCAGAACGCGGCCAGCATCGGCGCGCTGATCCTGACCACCGAAGCCATCGTCAGCGACAAGCCCGAGAAGCAGCAGGCTCAGGGCCAGGGCGGCGGCGGCATGGGCGGCGGCGACATGGGCGGTATGGACTTCTAAAGGGAGCCGGAGCCCAATTCTCCAGCGTGAAAGCGGCAAAAGGGTGCAGACCCCAGACCCGATAGAGCGCAGGAACCACAGAGGCCTGAGCATAATGCTCAGGCCTCTGTGTTGTCGGTCCAGGTGGCGCTGGACGCGATATGTCTGCCGGAGGGCCCCAGGCATCCGCTACCTTGTTTTCCATGCTCGTCGTCTTTTCAGGCCTGCCCGGCACAGGGAAATCGTCACTGGCACGTCTGCTGGCCCCTCACCTCCAGGCGGCGTACATCCGGGTCGACAGCGTGGAAGCCGCCATCCTGAGTGCAACTGGACAGGCGGCGGGCGTCACCGGCTACGCTGCGGCTTATGCCATTGCCGCCGACAATCTGCACCTGGGCCTGAATGTGGTGGCGGACAGTGTAAACCCTCTCGCGGTCACTCGTCAGGCCTGGCGGGGCGTGGCGGATCAGGCGGGCACGACACTGGTGAATATCGAGGTCCATTGTTCCGATCAGGACGAACATCGTCGCCGGGTTGGACACCGAGCGGACGCGGCGGCCCTCCTGGATGGTCACCTTCCCGGCATCTGGGCGCCGCCACGGTGGGAAACTGTTCAGGCGTCCCGGCAGAATTTCGAGCCCTGGGCTGAACGTCGCCTGATCATCGAGACGGCCGGGCAGACAGTGTCCGAAGCCTTCGCCACCTTGCTTGCCGATCTGTATCTCAGCTACGGAGTCACAGCGTGAGAGCCAGCTCCCCTCTGCTTCTGGCAGTTTCGGGACTGCCTGCGTCCGGCAAAACGTTTCTGGGGTCCTGGCTTGCCCGTGAGCTGCAGTTTCCACTGGTCACCAAGGACGAGTACAAGCAGATCCTGCACGAGCACCTCCCGGACCTGTCACGGGCGCAGTCCGGTCCGCTCAGCTTCGCCGTGATGTGGCAGGTGGCCGATGTGATTCTGCGTTCTGGCGGCAGCCTCGTGCTCGAATCCCACTTCTACCGGCCGGTGAGCGAGACGCACATTCTGGAACTGGCCAGGGCACACGGCGCACGTCTGGCCCAGGTTTACTGCGAGGCGCCACTGGCTGAGCTCAAGCGGCGCCATGCCGGGCGGGTAGCATCGGGACAGCGACCTTACATCGACTTTCCCTTTGACCACGAAACATTGCCGGACAGTGCCTGCTGGCATCCGCTGATGCTGAACGCGCCCCTGCTGCGCCTGGATACCACCGTCCCAGACAGCCTGCATAGCGCCCTGGCATGGACACGGCAACAGAAAGGGGAAACCCCGTGAGGTTTCCCGTATGGTGCTGCTGCGCGGCTCTTTCGCCGCCCTGACAGCTCGCACGCCCGTTTTTTGATCCTGGAGGTGGGCGTCTCCCTCAAGTGCATGGGTACATCGTGAATTGCACAGTGCATAGTCCAAAGCTGAGCGCGGCTCAACCAGACCAGAAACGCTAGTATACTTTGTGAGGCCTCCGGTGTCAAGCACCAGGGCTCAGTTCACGCGCCGCGCCCGGTCCTGCCAGAGCTCGGCACGCAGGATGAACTTCTGGAACTTCCCGCTGGCTGTCTTGGGCAACTCATCCCGGAACTCGTAGTGCCTGGGCACCTTGAAGCCGGCCAGGTGCGCCCGAACGTGGGCATTGAGGTCCCCGGCCGTGACCTGCTGGCCCTGGTGCAGCGCCACGAACGCGCAGGGCGCCTCTCCCCACTGCTCGTGCGGCATCGCGACTACCACGGCCTCGCGCACGGCCGGATGGGCATACAGCACTCCCTCCACCTCCACCGAGGAGATGTTCTCGCCGCCTGAGATGATGACGTCCTTGTGCCGGTCACGGATCTCCATGCGGCCGTCGGGATACGTCACGGCCACGTCACCGGTGTGGAACCAGCCGCCACGCAGTGCTTCGGCCGTGGCCTCCGGGTTCTGGTAATAACCTTTCATGATCAGGTTGCCGCGCACCATGATCTCTCCCAGCGTCACACCGTCGTGGGGCACGGGCTTCAGGTGTTCGTCGAGCACGTCCACCTCGCCAGCCAGCAGCATCTCGTAGCCCTGCCGGGCAATCAGGGGCGCGCGCTGAGCGGTGGGCAGGGCTTCTTCTGAGGCAGATAGTTCGGCCACGGTGATCAGGGGGCTGACCTCGGTCAGGCCGTACACCTGCGTAACGTGAAAGCCCAGGTCATTCATGTCAGCAATGGTGCGGGCATGGGGTGGGCTGCCGGCAGTGGCCACCCGGACAGGCCGGCTCACGTGCCGGGCCTGGGCCGGGTCAGTCAGCATGGACAGCACGGTGGGTGCGGCGCACAGATGCGTGACCCCATACTGCTCGATGGCCTCATACGCCGCGTCGGTCCGCACCGCCGGCAGTGTCACGTGCGTGGCGCCCACGCCGAACGGGCTCCACACGCCGCCCCAGCCATTGGCATGAAAATCCGGCAGGGTGTGCAGGTACACGCTGTCACTGTCCAGCTTGAAGTAGTACAGCGTCTCGACGGCGTTGAGCAGCGTGTTGCGGTGCGTGAGCATCACGCCCTTGGGGCTGCTGGTCGTGCCGGACGTGAAGTTGATGGTGATGGTGTCGTCCTCGTCCTGCACCGGCAACGGAAACGGTGAAGGGTCCTGGGCCAGAAGGCGCGCCTCGAAGGCCTGCGCCCCACCCCGGGCGTCTCCCATGACCCAGACCTCCACCCCGAGCCGCGCGGCCACCTCCTGCACCCGGTCCAGCAGGGACTCGTCTACCAGCAGCAACGCCACCTCCGCGTGGCGCAGCTGGAACTCGTACTCCTGTGGGCTCAGGCGGGTGTTCAGCGGCACCAGCACGCTGCCCGCCCAGGGCACGGCGCTGTAGGTCAGCAGACCGCTGTGGGTATTGGGCGAAAGCACTGCGACGTTCCGGCCGCCGTAGCCTGCCGTCTGCACGGCCCTGGCTAGGCGGAACAGGCGCTCACCCCACTGCCGGTAGGTGAACTGCACGCCGCCCGGCTCAATCACGGCGGTGCGCTCGGCATAGACGTGAAGACCACGTCGGACAAGGTCAAGGGGCGTCAGGGGGGTTTTCATGCGCAGGGCACCTCCGGACTGCTGTGGAATGGCTGAAACAGGTTCACTGTACAGCTGAGGTTGACCGTCCAACATGGGTTCTGCCAAACGCGCAAGGTGAAACCCTGCCCGGCTGGCGGAACAGGGCACAACAAAACGCCCCTAGAGCAGGGGCGTTAATAACTGGTTTGTTTCAGCGCTGCTGGGTACAGCGGGAATCTTTGGGACTGTTCTTGCACAGCTTCTTGAACTGGCCGGGCGGCATCTGGCCGGGTTTCTTCTGCAGTCCCGGCGCCTTGGCCCAGGCTGCCTGCCGGCCCATCACGCTGGTCAGGGCCACCTTCTGACCTTCCTTGTCCTTCACGGTGATGTTCTGGGTGCTCACAGGCTGAGCCACGTTGACCGGCTGGGCCAGGGGATACACCTCGCGGATAAAATCGTTGGTCCCGGCAATCGGCGTCATGACCTGCACCTGGGTGGCGGTGGTGGTGATGCCCGGGCGCACGATCAGGCTGCCGCTGGGGGAGACTGTAGCGGCCGGCTGCTGGTCAGGCGTGAGCAGCGAGACCCGGACACCCTGGCTGAGCAGGTTGACCACGTTGGCCAGCGTCTGAATCGCGGGCGGAAACTGCACCCGGGCGTCGATGTTCGTGCTGACCGTCTGGGCACTGCCCAGTTGAAGGGCAGGCATAAAGGTCAGGGCGGCAATCAGCAGAGTCTTGCGCATACAGAAACCTCCATCACACCGAGAAAATGTGTGTTCAGTAACCCCTACCATGAGACCCGAAACTGACGCCCAGCTGAAACGCCCGCTTCTGAAGACTTCAGAAAAACGGGCGCATGGGGTCAGAAGCTCACCGTTGCGTGGGAAGGTCGGGCTCACTGAGGCGCTGCACGTCGCCACTTTCCTGAACCACCAGTTCCTCATGTGCAAGCGTGGTCTCGAAGGTGCGGCTCTCGGTGATGGTCCGCTTGGCGATATTGACTTCCTCGCTGACCACCACGCGCTTGTCTACCAGCGCTTCCTCACTGTAGATCACCACTTCACGGCGCTCCCCAGCCTGCAGGGGCTGACCGTCAAGCATGACGGCCTGGGTGCCACGGGTGTGCTCGATCACCAGAACCTCGGTGACCAGCTCCACTGGCACCTGCACCGTCTCGGTCCGGACTTCGCGGGCAAACGTCAGGGCACCGGCCACTTCACGCTGCTTGTTGACGATCAGACGCTCGGCACGCAACTCGATCATGCCCTGGGGCACAGTCTCATCACTGACCAGGCGGGTGGCCACATGGGCCTCGTCCTCGGGACGGCGGTCTGTCATGGAAACCTCCTCAAAGCGGGCGAACTGAGAACAGACGCGGGGCAGGCCAGTTTAAGGGCCGCCCCGCGCCATGGTAGGGGTCAGATCTTGCGGTCGGTGTCGTCTTGGGTGTTGCGCAGGCCATTGGTAGCGTCGCGGCCCATCTGCTTGGCATCGTCCACCAGCGTGCCGTCGCGCAGACCGTCGCGGTTGTTCATGTCACCGCTCATGCCCTGGCTGTTCATGTCGCCGCTGAGGCGCACGTCACCGTTCTGGTTGACATCGAGCACTTCGCGGCCCACTTCGGCGCTGTGGGTTTCCGTTTCGGTCACCGTACGCTTGCCGACCGTAACTTCTTCAGTCACGAAGGCCTGCTTGCCAATGTTGGCGCGCTCGGCTTCGAGGTCCACACGCATGGTTTCGCTGCCCGCACCCAGGCGGACGTCGCCTTCGACCGGACGGCCGTCGCTCACAGCGTGGCGCTCAATGACCACTTCTTCGCGCTGCAGGGGAACGTCCACGCGCTGCGTTATGGTTTCCACGTGCTTGCCGATCTCTACGGTGCCTGCCACGAAGCGGTCCTTGTTCACGACCAGGCGCTCTTCGAGCAGCTGCAGGCGGTCAGGAGTGCGGTACAGGGCATCGTCCTGACGGAAACCACGGTCCTGGGTGTAGGTGCTCTCGTCCATGGAATAGGACGTGTCGGTCGCCCGCAGCACACGCTCGTCGCTGTACTGGGAGTCCATGTCGTAGTCCATGCCGGTGGTGTAGCTGCGCATGTCCTTGACCTGATCACGTGACAGGTTGTCGAAGTACACGCCGTCGCCTTCGATACGGGCCATCCCGACAGGAATCAGCACTTCCTTGCTGCTGAACCAGCCTCCGGCGTCTACGATCAGATGACGGATGCGGCCGGTCTCGGGCTCAGCCAGGGCGCCACGCACCGTTCCAAGGCGCTCGCCATTCATGCCGTACGCGGTGCTTCCGGTGGGATCATAGTAGTCATTTCCCAGAACGTCGGCGTGGCGGCTGGTGATCTCGGACAGGGGAATCAATCGTGCCATAGCAGTCTCCTTGTGGGCCCTGCGCGTGCCGGCTGAAATCCGGCAGGATGCCGGTGAGCCGGAGCACGACAGGCGGACGCCCGAATGGGGTGGTGAACGTCAGACCCCGGCCCCGCAAGGCGCCGGCGTCCTGTTCATGTCTGTCATCCTGACCCTTCAAGCCTGCTGAAGTTCTGGCAACTGGTTAAAGACCATAGCGAACAACCCTTGATCCAACCCTGAGCGCTTTCGCATGGCTTCAACACGTTTGAGACGCAGGTCGCAGCTGCGCACAGATCGAGAACATGGCGAGGGCACGGCACAGAAAGTAATTTTCTGCGCCATGCCCCGATTATTACAGTGCCACAAGATGTTTAACGCAGCTTTAGGCGCCGTATTTGTTGAGTTTGAGCGCATGCGCCATCAGCAGCGGCATCAGATCGGTCCCGCGCCGCAGGCCGAGGCTGCCCTTCTGGGCTTCCTCCTCGGTGTAGCGCGCAGTGACGTCCTTGCGGCTGTATTCGCTGTGAATCAGGAAGGGGACCGGGTGCCAGGAATGGCTGGCCAGCCGGCTGGGCGTGCTGTGGTCCCCTGCAATGGCCAGCACATCGGGGTTCAGGGCCAGCAGCTGCGGAAGCAGGGCGTCGAACAGCTCGATCTTCTTGACCTTGGCGCTGAAATCGCCGTCCTCACCGGTGGAGTCGGTCTTCTTGACGTGAAAGTAGAAAAAGTCGTACCGGTCCCAGTTGTCACGCAGGGCCGCAAGCTTACCGTCCAGGGCGTCTTCCTGGCCCTCGACCGGAAGGACGTCCATACCGACCAGGCTGGCCAGGCCCTTGTACATCGGGTAGCTGGCGATGCAGGCGGCCCGCAACCCGTAGGCATCGTCGAAGCTGGGGAAATGAGGCACGTCACTGTAGCCGCGGAACAGCACGCCGTTGACCTGTTCCTCGGCGCGCAGGGCTTCCTCGGCGCGGCTCACGAAGGCGTTGACCAGTGCGGCTGTCCTTTCACTGGCGGCGTCATGGGCCATGGCAGTCAGGGGCGCCACGCCGGTCGCCTGGGGGTCCACATCACTGATGCCTGCCCCCAGCGGCTCCCCTGCGCCGGCGCGGAACACCACCACGAAACGGTGCTCGGACTCGGTGTAGATCTCGACCGGTGTGCCGTCAATGTCCGGAATGGCCACCCGCAACCGCGCGACGATCTCGGCGTTCTTCTCGTCACTGGGACGTCCGGCGCGGCGGTCGAGCACGGTGCGGCTCCCGTCCAGGGTGGCGAAGTTGCCGCGCACCGCCACATCACCGCTGCTCAGTTTCACGCCGATGCCCACGGCCGACAGGGCCCCGCGTCCCACCACATATTTCAGCGGGTCGTAACCGAACAGGCTCAGGTGCCCCGGTCCGCTTCCCGGCGTGATCCCGGCGCCCACCAGTTCCAGCTGGCCCAGTTCCGAGCGCTGGGCCAGGGCGTCCAGGTTGGGGGTGTTCGCGCTGGCCAGCTCGGTCTCGCCGCCGGGGCTCAGCGGCAGGCCCCCGATTCCGTCCAGAACAACCAGCACAATCTTGCTGTCGGTCTTTTTGGCCAGGCCACGTACGGTCTCCAGAAGGTCACTCATGAACGTCAGTCTAGTCGCGCCTGTGGCCGCGTACCCTGGGCCTGATTGGAAGGGTGACTACAAAAAGAGCCGCACCCCCTCACCGGAGGTGCGGCCCCAGGACTGCAGGTCTGGTCAGCGCCCGTCGATGCGGCCGTCTGCAGCGTCCACGACCGTCTCGTCCATGTGGTGCACGATGGCTTCTGCCCTGGCCGCAGCTTGCGCGTCGGTCATGGCCGGCCTGCGGGTGGCCAGGTACGATCCGATCACTGCGATGGCCGCCATGACGCCCCAGAACATCACAGTGGGCATGTGGAAGGTGGGAACCGCGGGAAAGACCTCGTGGGCGGCTTCCAGGGTCTCAATCCCGAGCTTCACGGCAATCCAGCCCACCAGGGCGTAGGCCACATCGTCGAAGGCCGGGTACTTGTTGAGCACTTTCAGGAACACCGTGGCCGCAACTCGCATCAGGATCAGGCCGACAATGCCGCCCATAACCACGATGGTCAGGCCCTGCTCGCGGGGCATGCCGCGCGGAATCAGCGCCACGCCAGCCAGGATCGAGTCCACGCTGAAGGCCAGGTCGGTCAGGTTAAGGAGCACCACCGTCGGCCAGAAGCCCCGCCCCTTGGCCGAAGCTTCCGCTTCATCGGCGGTGTGGGTCTTCTTGATGAAGTGGCTGATCGCCAGCCAGGCCAGGTACAGCGCGCCGAAGGCCCTGAGCCACCAGTATTCCAGGATGAAGCTCGCCAGCAGCACGCCCAGGATACGCAGCACCACCGCACCACCGATCCCGTATGCCAGCGCCTTGCGCTGCATTTCGCCCTTGAGGTGACGCACCATGACGGCCAGCACCAGCGCGTTGTCAGCCGAGAGCAGCCCCTCCAGAAGAATCAGAGTGCCGAGGATGGCCCAGAATTCGGGCGTAATGGGAGGCATTTCGAGTCCGAACATAAACACGCCAGTCTAGCTGCCCGGACTGCCCGTGGTGGGGCGTACGCAATGAACAGAAAGCACGCCTGTTGCCGTTTGTCCCTCCTTCCCGGCCAAGACGCCGCTCAGGCGGGCAGCTGACCGTGCTGATCGAGGGCCGGATAGCCCTGACCGCGCTCGTGGTAGGTGGGCACCAGCTCCGGGTAGGCCCACTCGAACGCCAGACGGTCCAGCGCTTCGGGCGAGAGCTGCGGCTCGGCGTACATGCCGGCGGCCAGCCGCTGGCGCTGGGCCTCGAACAGAATGGTCGCCGCCGCCACCGAGACATTCAGGCTCTGCACCATGCCGAACATGGGAATCACGATGTTGTGGTCGGCGGCGTCTGCCGTCTCGTCCGACACCCCCCACTTCTCAGCGCCCAGCAGCACGCAGGTGGGTCTGGTGTAGTCCGGCTCGCGGTAGTCCACGCTGCGCTGGGACAGGTGGGTGGCCAGCACCTGAAAGCCCTGGCCCTGCAAGCTGCGGACAGCGCTGACGGCGTCGGGATGCGAATGCACCGGCACCCATTTGTGGGCGCTGCCGCTGGTCGCCTCGTAGGTGTGGCCCGAGAAGGACGCCAGCGGACCGCCTTTGGGCGGCACCCCGTGGGCTTCCAGGACGCCTACGGCGTCACAGGTGCGGATAATCGCGCTGAGGTTGTGGGGCTTGTTCACCTCGTCCATCAGCACGGTCAGCGTGGGCTGACGGTGCCGCAGAACGCGGAGGATCTTGGCATAACGCTCGGGAGTGGCCATAGGCCAGCAGGGTAATGGAAACGCGGTGCTTCAGACCCTCTGTGGCGCCCCGACCACCGCAGAATCGGGTTGCCGCCCTGCGTCCTGTGCTCCCCACTCTGTGGTGCCGGTCATCCCCCAGGGTTCCAGGGAGAAATCTCGAAGTGGCCCTCCAGTGTGATGCGAACAGAGCACAGGAGGTCGAACCCTTCGTCCAGGGAGGGCGGTTGCCAGCGCTGCGCCGTGGCATAGATGGCGATGTCCGGGACGCGGGCCCTGCCCTCACGCCCACGGTTGCGTTCCAGGGCGCCGGCAATGTCACGGGGAAACACGTATCCGATGACGGCAGCGCCGTAGGTGTGCGCCAGGGTAATAGGAGCGGCACGGTCGTCCATGGTGGGATTGGTGTTGTCCAGCACCACGCCCAGACCACCCGCCAGCGCTGCCTCAAGCAGGTGCTGCTGGCGCCGGGCCTTGTTGCGGTTGTTGGGGAACAGGTCCTTGCCGACCTGCACGTGCGTGGTCGCGAAGCACGACCGGTAGAAGGTTGTCTTGCCACTGCCGGGCAGGCCCATCAGCACCACCAGCTCCATAGGTACAGCATGCGCCAGGTGATTCCTATTACCCTCACATCGGCATATGCAGCAGGGTTGAGAAGCGGGCGCCACGCACTTCTTCCGCCCCCTGACTCGGGCAACCATCACGCCGCGCTTATTCTGAATGGCATGAATCACACCCGCACCTGGTCCGACGTGTACGGCAGCGCCTGCGCGACCTTCGAGGGCCGCGCCGGAGGACACCGCTGGCTGGTCGCCGCCCCCAGCAACCTGGCCGCCGAGCTTCCTGCCGCGCTGGAAGACGTGGACGGCAAGGGACAGGTGCAGTTGCTGGTGCACGACGGCCTGACGCCTCTGCTGACCGCCGCGCAGGCGCTGGAACCACGCGGGGTAATCGTGGTGGCCCCGGTGGCCCTGTCGGCCGGACCTGCCGTAACTGTGCCAGGCCGCAGCGTGGACGACGCGGGCGGCGTCAACTACATCGAAGGTGGCGCCTTTCCGGCCTGGGAAGGCCCTGCCTGGAGCGTTCAGGAAGCTGCGGGCGCCAACGGCGAATGCCCGGCCGCCAGTGCGGTGGCCTCTCTGAACGTGCCGGTGCTGGTCACCGGTCCTGGGCAGGTCGGCGAGGTGCTTGAGCGCTGGATGGACGTCACCCCACACGGCCGGTAACAGAGCAATACCTGAGGTGCAGAAGGTCAGTCCCCTCCCTTCTGCACCTTAAAAAGACCCTGGCTGGTGTGGCCCGGCGCTGATTCAGCGGATAAACAGGGCCTCGGCCTCCTGGAACCCGTAGAAGTTCTCCTGAAGGGTCTCGAAGGTGCCGTCCTGCAATTCACGTGCAATGCGCGCCGTCAGGCCAAGGATGGCCAGCATCACGCCCTGGCCCAGGCTGACGCGACTGGCCCCCGCCTGGAGCAGCTCCGGCACGCTGGGAGAGCCGGGGAACGCCATCACGGTGACAGGGCCGCCCAGTTCGCCCCGCACGGCACGCAGGGCGGCCGGATCGGTCAGCAGCGGGACGAAGATGCTGTCCGCGCCTACCTGCAGGTAGGCGCGGCCTCGCCGGATGGTCTCCTCTACGCGTTCGGCCTCACTGCAGCCATAGCCGCTGAGGAAGGTGTCGGTGCGGGCGTTCAGATACACGGTGCCCGCAGCTTCACGTGCCGCCTCAAGCCGGCGCACCTGCTCTTCCAGGGCATACAGCGGCTGGTCGGGGTGGCCGGTGGCGTCTTCCAGGTTCAGGCCTGCCACGCCCAGTGCGGCAAAGGCACGCACGGTGCGGGCCACCTCTGCCGGACCGTCCCCGTATCCAGCCTCAATGTCGGCGTTCACGGGAATGCGCACGGCCTGCACGATATTTTCGACCTCGCGCAGCATCTCGTCACGCGTCAGGGTCTGCCCGTCGCGCCGCCCGCGCGTGTAGGCGATGCCAGCACTGGTGGTCCCCACGGCCTGAAAGCCCGCCTGCTCGAAAATGCGGGCGCTGGCGGCGTCCCAGGCGTTGGGCAGCAGGAAGCCCCGGATGTGCAGGTCGCGAAAGGAACGGACTTGATCGGTGGTCCCAGGGAAGGTCGTGGTCATGAGGGCTCCAGGCTGGCGTGCTGCCAGAGATGAAAGGTGGCGAGGCTGCGGTGCGGGGCAAAGCGGGCCATCAGGGCACCCGCCTCACGCGGGCCGGGCCGCTGCGGCAACCCGAAGAAGCGTTGCAGGCCACGGATCAGGCCGCTGTCACCGACCGGGGCGCTGTCCTGAAAGCCCAGCACACGCAGCAGCAGGTAATTCGCGGTCCAGGGCCCGACTCCTGGCAGGGCCAGCAGGGTCCGCGTGGCACGGGCGGCTGTGCCGGTGGCCAGCTGTTCGAGGATCAGTTCCCCGCTGGCCACCTGCCCTGCAAAGTGACGCAGCAGCTGAGCACGGGCCACTGTCAGCCCTAGCCCACGCAATTCATCCACGCTCAGGGTCAGGACCGCCTGCGGGGTGGCCGGCGCGTACAGGCTGCCCGCCAGTAGAGTGCCGGCAAGCACCGTCAGGCGGTGGCGCAGGGTGCAGGCCGCCACGAAGGTCACCTGCTGGCCCAGAACCGCCCACACCACACCGTCGAACAGGTCGGGGACCAGCGGCACCCTCAGGCCCCGGCGGCCTTCGATAAGGGCCGCCAGTGCCGGGTCCGCGCCCAGCTGCGCCTCGAAGCGGGCAGGCGCATGTTTCAGACCCAGCAGACCAAGCACCTGCTCGTGCAGTGGGCCAGCATCTTCGGCGTTCAGGGGGACGGGGCCGTCTACCTGCACCAGAGCCTGTGTTCCGGTGAAGGCTACCCGCACGCTTCTCGGGCCGGACGGCAGGCGCAGCCCGGCCTGACAGGTGTCGCCCTGCACCCGTACGGTGGTTCCGGTGTGATCCCGCCCCAGGTCGCGCAGCATCGCTTCCAGTGGATAGTCATCCGGAAGTCGCAGCGTGAAGGTGCCAGAAGGCAGCCGACGGTATGCCTGAGGCGTCATGGCGTTCCAGCGCCGGAACTGCTCACCAAAGGCCGACAGGCTCTCGAAGCCCACCTCAAAGGCAATGTTCGCGGCGGTTTGCCCGCTGCCCAGCAGACGGGCGCGGGCTGCCCGCACGCGCTGCATGGCCAGCCAGTCGGCCGGCGTGGTGTGCAGATGGGTCTGGAACAGGGCTCGAAGTTTGCTGCTTCCCACCCCAGCCTGGGCAGCCAGGTCTGCCACATGGCGCACCCGGGCCAGGTCCACCCCGGCGATCAGCTGCTCTACCAGCCTCTCGTGCGGGTCCAGTCCGGCTGCGTGATCGTCGGGGCGGCAGCGCAAGCAGGGGCGCAGGCCGGCGGCGCGGGCCTGAAGCTGCGCCGGGTAGAAGACCACATTCTCCGGCCTGGGCTTGCGGGCCCGGCACGACGGCAGGCAGTAGATGCCGGTGCTGGTCACGCCGGTGATGAACCGCCCGTCGCAGTTGGCGTCGGCAGCCAGCATGCGCTTCAGCATGAACTCACGGGGCAGGGGCCAGGGCATACAGGCATTGTGACTTTGTGCGCCGCAGAACCTCTACCGGATTCCAACGCGGGAATTTTTGTGGGGATACACTGCCCCGCGTGATGCGCCAGGCAGAACTCGATTCCGTGGTGCGGCACCTGTACGTGCATGTGCCGTTCTGCCCCAGCATCTGCCCGTACTGCGACTTTCACGTGCTGACGCGCCGGGCCGGGCTGGTTGAGGCGTATCTGGAAAGGCTGGATCAGGAAGCCGCCCGGCTGTCGGAGACGTATGCCCTGGATCTGGACACGGTGTATGTGGGCGGCGGCACCCCCAGCTTCCTGCGTGATGACGAGATCCGTGCGCTGGCCACGGCGGTGCAGCGACACCTGGGCTGGGGAAGGCTGGAAAACACCCTAGAAATCAACCCGGGGACCGTGAGTGCCCCGCGTGCCGCCCACTGGCGGGAACTGGGCTTTGACCGCGCCAGTGTGGGCGTGCAGAGTCTGGACGACACCACCCTGCGCTTCCTGGGGCGTCAGCACGACGCGGCGCAGGCCCGCGAGGCGGTCACCACGCTGGTGGGCAGCGGCCTGCGGGTCAGTGGCGACCTGATCACGGCGGTGCCCGGGCAGCCGCTGGACTCGGATATCCGCGGGCTGGTGGACCTGGGTGTGGGGCACGTCAGCGCCTATACCCTGACCATCGAGCCGGGCACCGAGTTTGCGCGGCGCGGTGTGAACGTCAGCGAGGATGACGAAAGAGAGGGTTTCGAGCGCACCGAGGAACTTCTCACCGGCCTGGGCTTTGCCCGCTACGAGGTCAGCAACTACGCCCGGACCGGACAGCAGTCGCGCCATAACCTCGCGTACTGGCAGGGACGGACCTACCTGGGACTGGGTCCAGGCGCCGCCGGGCACTATCCGGCCGGCACGGAAGGCCTGCTCACCACCCGGTGCACCAACCCCCACCTGCATGAGTGGCTGACGGGACAGACGGGAGAGGTTCAGCCGGTGGACGCCACCGAATATGTGACCGACGCGCTGTTCATGGGCCTGCGGCTCAAAGACGGCATCGACCTGTCGGACCTGTCGCGCCGCGCCGGAATGGACGTAGCGCAGGAATACGGGGCCGTCATCCGTCGTCAGGTGTCCAGGGGCCTGCTGGTTCAGGACGGAGCTCAGCTGCGCGCCACGCCGCAGGGCTGGTGGGTCCTTAATCAGGTGGTTGCCGAGTTCCTGAACGCCTGAGATTGACCAGTACAGGTTGTCAGTCGGGGCTGTCCAGCTATACCGGCAGGTCACTGACGCCCCTCCTAACGGTTGTTAGACTGCGCGCATGACCAAATCCTATGACTTCGACGTGCTGGTGATCGGCGCCGGGCCCGGCGGCTACCACGCGGCCATCCGCGCCGCGCAGCTGGGCCTCAAGGTCGCCTGCGCCGAGCGCGAGTCGGTCGGTGGCGTGTGCCTGAATGTGGGCTGTATTCCTACCAAGGCGCTGCTGCATGCCGGCGAGCAGGTGGCCGCCGCGCGGCACGCCGCCGACTTCGGCCTGACCTTCAGCGGCCAGACGCTTGACATCGCCAAGCTCAACGGCTGGAAAGACGGCATCGTCAAGAAACTGACTGGGGGTGTGGGCGCCCTGTTCAAGGCGAACAAGGTCACGCACCTGCAGGGGCAGGCCAGCTTCGTGGACGACCACACGGTGCAGGTCGGGGACAAGACCTACACGGCCGCCAACTTCATCATCGCCACCGGGTCCGAGCCGGCCAAGCTGCCGGGCCTGGACGTGGATCAGCAGGTCATCGTGGACTCCACCGGCGCGCTGGTCATGCCGGACCCGGTGCCGGCGCGGATGCTGTGCGTGGGCGGCGGCGTGATCGGCTTCGAATTCGCGCACGTGTACACCAACATGGGCGCCCAGGTCAAAGTCATCGAATTCCTGCCGACCATCATTCCTGGGGCCGACGCCGACGCCGTCAAGGCCTTCCAGAAGTCCATGGAGAAACAGGGCATCAAGATTGCCACCCAGACCAAGGCCAACCGCGCCGAGAAGAAGGCCGACGGCGTGCACGTGGAACTCGAAGACGTGAAGACCGGCGCGAAGACGACTGAAGTGTTTGACCGGGTGCTGGTGGCCGTGGGCCGCCGCCCGCGCACCGATGGCCTGAACGCCCAGGCGGCGGGCGTCACGGTCACCGACCGCGGCTTTATTCCCGCCGACAAGAAGCAGCGCACCAACGTCAGTCACATCTACTCCATCGGGGACGTGGCCAGCAATCCCATGCTGGCGCACAAGGCCATGAAAGAAGGACTGGTGGCCGCCGAGGTCATTGCCGGAAAGCCCGCCGAGCAGGACGCCGTGGCCATTCCCGGTGTGGTGTACACCAGTCCCGAGCTGGCCTGGGTGGGCCTGACCGAGCAGGAAGCCAGGGACAAGGGCTACGAGGTCAAGACCGGCAACTTCCCCTTCAGCGCCTCGGGCCGCGCCATGACCCTGCAGCAGACCGATGGCTTCGTGAAGATGGTCGTGGAGAAGGACACCGACCTGCTGCTGGGCGTGCACATCGTGGGCCCGCATGCCAGCGACATGCTGGGTGAGGCCGGGCTGGCCCTGGAAATGGCCGCCACCGCCACCGACATCGCGCTGACCATCCACGCGCACCCTACGCTGGGCGAAAGCGTGCTGGAAGCCGCCGAGGCCGTACACAAGCAGGCCATCCACATCATGAACCGCTGAGCCCCAGCCTCACCGGCGGCTGCGTGGGCAGATCTGCTCGCGCAGCCGTTTTCTTGTGAGTACAGTGAGTGGTGCATGAAGGTTTTCCCATCCAAGCACATCGTATGGCTGGCCGGCTCTGTGGCGCTGAGCGCATTGCTGACTGCCTGCCCCAAACCCCCACCTACGCCCGACCCCAGTGTCTCGCTGAGCTTCGAGTTCCCCGAAGTCATGGTCAGCGCCGACCTGCGTCTGGGTGCCATCTACTTCCAGCAGGACGGCCACCAGGTCAAGGTCAAGAGGCTCTCCACCTACCCGAACTTCTCGGCGACCTCCGGCACTGCCTCGCCCCAGCAGGTCAACCGCGCGTCGGTGCACCTCAGCGGTTACGAACTGCTCGAACTGCGGAGGGTTCCGGGGTGTGTCTCTCCCTTCCTTACCGGTGAAGCCCAGGGCATGACCGCAGTCACGGTCACGCCTGAAAACGTGCTGACCTGCAACGTCTACTTCACGCTGTTCCGCGACGCCAACGGCGACGGTCTGCCCTCCGTCAGCGAGGAGCTGTACAACACCCATACCATCTACAGCCACGCCTCCACACCCTTTACCTACCGCTTCAGTCACGCCAGCGGCCACAGCACCGAGACCGGCACCCGCACCCAGGGCTGGTCGCTGGTGCGCCATGAGGTTCTGCAGCCCAGCGCCACGCCGGGCCAGTACCGCGTCACCATGAACAGTGGACCGCGAGAGGACAGCGCGCTGCCCATCCGCCTGCACGAGCCGACCAACCGCCTGATCAGCCAGAGCCTGAAGACCGGAGGAACGAAATGAAGCGCCTGCCCCTCCTGATTCCCGCTCTGCTGCTGGCGGCCTGCGGTGCCGCGCCCAGTGCTCCAGACGGCGGCCGCCCCCCGCTGCCCACCGGCGTCGAAGTCCGCTTCCCAGCGGCACCAGCAGGCAGCTACCTCTCGCTGGTCACCGTCCGGGGCGAGAACGTGTACGAGGTGCCGGTTCCGGCAGGCACCACCGTTCTGGCCGTCAACCCCGCCCGCTGGGCGGGAGCATCGGCCCGCGCGCAGGAGCTGAGCACGCTGCTGCCGGCCGGCGTGGTGGCGGGCAGCCTGACTCCGGCCACCTCAGGCGCCCGCGTCACGCTGCTGCAATGGCTGATGTGGCGCGACCACAACACCAACGGCACCCGCGATGAGGGCGAGGTCCTGCCGCTGATGAGTCACGACCGTGTTGCCTACAGCACGGAAGCAACCGACGTCAGTTTCCGCAGCGCTGCGCCCGAGATGCAGCAGCGCTGGACCTTCAAGGCCGGCTGGTCACGTGCCGAGCACTATGTGTACCTGCCGCTCAACAGCACGACCTACCAGCGTTCCCTGATCAGCGCGGCCGTCGAGCGCTACACCCTGCACGAGCCCACCCCCGTCACCAGTCAGTAAATGCTGGCCTGAGGGCCCCCGTCAGAAAATAGGGCAGTCAGGAAATCGGGACAGCAGGCCACGCGGCGCCGGAGCACTCCGGCGCCGCTTCTGTCTGCGCCCGTAGACTGCCGCTATGACCACCTCCCTGTCCGAACGCCTGACTCAAGAGCTGTCCAGCCTGCGCGAATCGGGGCTGCTGATTCACCCGCGGGTGCTGGACAGTGCCAACCGTGCCCGCACCCGGGTGGACGGCCGGGAGGTCGTGAACCTTGCCAGCAACAACTACCTGGGCTTTGCCGACCATCCGGCGCTCAAAGCCCGCGCCGAGCAGTACCTGCGCGAGTGGGGCGCCGGGGCGGGCGCCGTGCGCACCATTGCCGGAACACTGCGCATCCACGAGGACTTCGAGCGTCAGATTGCCGACTTCAAGCACACCGGCAGCGCACTGGTGCTGCACAGCGGCTTCACCACCAACCAGGGCGTGCTGGGCGCCCTGCTGCGGGAAGGCGACCTGGTTGTCAGCGACGAGCTGAACCACGCCAGCATCATCGACGGACTGCGCCTGACCAAGGCGACCAAGAAGGTCTTCAAGCATGCGGACCCGGAGGATCTGCGGCGTATCCTCGCGGAAAACGACACCGACGGCCTGAAGCTGGTCGTCACCGACGGCGTGTTCAGCATGGACGGCGACCTGGCTCCGCTCGACCGGCTGGTGGCGGTGGCCCGCGAGTTCGGCGCCGTGACCTACGTGGACGACGCCCACGGCTCGGGCGTCATGGGCGCGCAGGGACGCGGCACGGTTCACCACTTCGGCTTCGAGTATGCCGACGATGTCATTCAGGTCGGCACGCTCAGTAAGGCCTGGGGGGGCGTGGGCGGCTACGCGGCCGGGCACGCCGACCTGCGCCAGCTGCTGATCAACCGCGCCCGGCCGTACCTGTTTTCCACCGCGCAGCCTCCGGCCGTGGTGGGCGCCCTGAGCGCCGCGCTCGACGAGGTGCAGCGCGACCCCAGCCTGATGGAGCGCTTGTGGGACAACACCCGCTACTTCAAGACCGAGCTCGAGGGTCTGGGCTTCGACATCATGGGCAGCGTGACGCCCATCACGCCGGTGGTCTTCGGCGAAGCCAGCGCGGCCTTCGAGGCCAGCCGTCAGCTGTTCGACCTGGGCATCTTTGCGGTCGGTCTGGGCTTCCCCACCGTGCCGCGCAACCTGGCCCGCATCCGCAACATCGTGACCGCCGAGCACACCCGTGAGGACCTCGATCAGGCGCTGGCCGCCTACGCACAGGTCGGCCGGGCCCTGGGCGTCATCCGTTAGGCGTGAGGGGTTGATCCGCTACCGCGTCCGCGAGACGGTCGAGTTCGCCGCGCTGACCGAACTGGTCCGTGCTGCCTGGGGTGGGCAGGAGGACGGCAGCAGCTGGCCCGGCATTCTGGCGCGCAGCCTGACCTGGGTCTGCGCCTACGAGGGTCCCACCCTGATCGGCTTCGTCAATGTGGCCTGGGACGGCGGCCGGCACGCTTTCCTGCTGGATACCACGGTGCATCCGGACCACCAGAGGCGTGGTATCGGCGTGCGTCTGGTGGAGGAGGCTGCAGCCTCGGCCCGGGCGGGCGGCGCGCACTGGCTGCATGTGGATTTCGAGCCTCATCTGGCAGGCTTCTATGCCCGCTGTGGCTTTGGGCCCACAGCAGCCGGGCTGCTCCGGCTGGGCTGATCCACGTTCTTCCGGTCTGTCCCACCCGGGGGGCCCTATCATCGGCGCTATGACGAACAGGCCGCCGGTGGGAGATCGCCAGGACAAGGGCAGGGACGTGCAGGCCATGTTTGCCAGCATCGCGCCGCGGTATGACCTGCTCAACCGTGTGCTGAGCCTCGGTGTGGACCGCTCGTGGCGCCGGGCCGCCGCCGCCGAGGCGCTCGCATTGGGGCCGAAGCGCATTCTGGATGTGGCCACCGGCACGGCCGATTTTGCACTGGAGCTCAAGGCGCGCGCTCCACAGGCTGAGGTGGTCGGCAGCGATTTCGTGCCGCAGATGCTGGAGATCGGCCGGGAAAAGGCGCGGGCGCGCTACCTGGAGATCACCCTGGAAGAAGGCGACGCCCTGAATCTTCCCTATCCGGATGCCAGCTTCGACACGGTGACCTGCTCGTTCGGGTTTCGTAATTTCGCGGACTACGCCCGGGGGCTGGCCGAGTTTCACCGGGTGCTGCGCCCGGGGGGGCGGGCCGTGATCCTGGAGTTTCCGCCACCCGCCAGAGGGCTCTTTGGCAGCGTGTTCCGCTTCTACTTCCAGCAGGTGCTGCCGCGTATCGGCGCGCTGATCAGCGGCAACGCCGGGGCGTACACCTACCTGCCGGAAAGCGTGCTGGCCTTCCCTGACCCCGAGCGATTAGCCGGGCTGATGCGCGCCACCGGCTTCCGCAGCCGCTATCAGCGACTGACCTTCGGCATCGCGGCCATACATGTGGGGGACAAACTCTAGGATTGTTCAAGGCGCACCGCCCGCGTCCTCTCAATGTAGGCCTTGAATTTACCTGTTGTGAACTGCAGTCCTGGCCTCTGGCCGTCAGCCTCAGCGCCTACACCTCTGAACCGGCGGGCTCCAGAACCGGCGCCGCATCGTCGTACTGGCTGGCCTGAAGCCGCCACAGTTCGGCGTATTCACCGCCGCGCGCGAGCAGTTCGGCGTGCGTGCCGTCTTCAATCAGGCGGCCCTGTTTCATGACCAGAATGCGGTCGGCCATCAGCACGCTGCCCAGGCGGTGGGTGATCAGCAGGGTCGTGCGGCCCCGGCTGAGTGCTGCAAACGCACCGAAGACCTCGGCCTCACTTCGGGGGTCCAGCGCTGCGGTGGGCTCGTCCAGAATCAGTACGCGGGCGTCGCGGTAGAGCGCCCGCGCGGTGGCCAGCTTCTGCCACTGGCCGCCGGACAGGTCCACACCCCCGAACGTCTGCCCGATGCGCGCGTCCAGGCCGTTGTTGACGCGGTCCAGGGCCGCCGCCAGACCACTGCTGAAGACCGCCTGAGCCAGCCGGGCGTCTTCCTCGGAGTGGCCCAGCAGGATGTTGTCGCGCAGGGTCCACTCGAAGCGCGCGAAATCCTGGAAGACGGCAGCGACCTGCGTGCGCCAGGCCGCGATGTCCACCTTCCGCAGGTCCACCTGCTCACCCTCCTCGCCCAGAAGAATCTGACCTGCGTTGGGGTCGTAGAACCGCAGCAGCAGCTTGACCAGCGTGGTCTTCCCCGCGCCGTTCTCGCCCACGATGGCCACGGTCTGGCCCTCAGGAATGGTCACAGAAACGTTGTCCAGCACTGGCGGCAGGTCGCGGTAGCCAAACGACACGTTCTGCAATGTCAGGGTCAGGCGCGAGGGCACCGGCCTGGGCTCGGCGGGCGGCGCTACCCGGGGGGCCGCGTCCAGGAAGTCATGGTATTTCTGGAACCAGCGCAGGTGCTCGGTGCCCATGCCCAGGTACTCGGCCACGCTGCCCAGACTTTCGCGCACCTGCGCCAGGGCGGTGATGACCAGCACCACATCCCCGGCACTCAGGGTGCCCTGCCCGGCGCGCCACACGGCGTAGGCAAACAGCCCGGCGGTGACGGCCAGGGCCAGCGCCTGATGCGGCAGCACACCCACCACCTGTCTGTTGCGCATGCCGCGCATCACGCCCTGATAGGCCAGAGCCCCGCGCTGGTAGCGGCCCAGCAGGTAAGGCATCAGGTCGTACAGCCGGACCTCCTTGGCGTACTCGTGACGCATGCCGACCTGCTGGTCGTAGGCCAGTTCCCGCGCCTCCTGGGTGCGCTGGATGGCCAGGCTCCAGCCAACCTCCCGCAAGCGGATCTGGGCGTGTGCCAGCGGCAGAATGCCGGCCACCACCACCAGCGGTACCCACCAGCCGATGACCAGCAGGGCGCCGGCCACGCCCAGAACGCCGACCACCGCGCGCAGCAGCCCCAGGAGGGTGGCCACCAGATTCAGCGGACGAAATCGGGCTCCGGTCTGAAGCGTTTCGACATCGTCATGGAACCGGGGGTCTTCAACGACGTCCAGACCCGGCAGCGCCTGCATCTTGCGCATCAGGCTGGTAACCGTGCTGACGGTGAAGTGGTCGGCCGCATGGCCCTGCAGCACCGTACCGCCCACGTTCGTCAGTTGCCCGACCAGGGCGGTGGCGGCCCAGGCCAGCGCCAGCAGGGTCAGGTTGGCCTCGCCGCCCGAAGCAAGGCGCCCGATGCCGTCAATGGTCCACTTGCTCAGGAACACGCTGACCGCGGGCACCAGTCCCTGCACCACGACCACCGCCAGCAGCAGCGAAATAAGCCCTGGGGCGCAGCGCCACAGGTCAGGCAGGGTACGGAAAATCACGCCGAAGAGTTCTCCAGGGCGCGGTGCGGTGGAATTCAGGGGTTGGCGCATGGCCCCGGCAGTGTAGGAGCGGCCCGCCAGCCCTGTTGGAAGATCCCCGGCAGACACGGCGGGGGGACGGCGCTATGCTAGACTCAGAGAAGACGCCGCCTGGTTTCCCAGGCGGCGTTATCCGTGAAATCTGTCCTTAAAACCTTCAGTTCAGGCTGGTCACATACGCATGAATGCTGGCCAGGTCGGCGTCGGACAGCTGCGCCTCGGAGAAGCGGGGCATGTTCGGCCCCAGTTCACGGTCAGGAGCCTTGCCCTGGCGCACCGCGGCGGTGAACTGGGCCAGGGTCCACTTGTTGGCGTCGTCGGTCATGGCCGGCCCGATGCCACCCTCGCCGTTCTGACCATGGCAGCCGCCGCAGGAAGTGGCGAACAGGGTCTTGCCAGCGCCTGGGTTTCCAGCGGCTGCGTTTCCAGCATTTGTGGTGCCGGTGCCCGGCGTGCCAGTCCCGGTGTCCCCCGTGCCGCCCTCTCCTGCGGCGGGCGTGTCCTTCTCATTTTGCTGGCCACTACCCTCACCGCCTTCACCTGTGCCAGGACTGTTGTGCTCGGTGCCGATTTCCTGAATGCCTTTACCATCCGGGCCGGCGGCCTCACTGCCCTCCGGAGCCTCGACGCTGCGCTGCCGGGCGGGATCGTCCTCCCCAGCGTCCTCGGTGGCGATATCCTGGTTGTCGTTGCTGGTTCTGGCTGCCCCGGTCCCGGTGTTGCCCACCTCGCCGCCCTCGGGGCCCATGCCGGTGCTGTCATCGTCGCCGCCCGCACCTTCTCCCCCGGCCGTGGCGCCCTCGCGGTCATCCTGGGGGGTACCTGTGGTTCCCTCGCCCTCACCGCCGGGGGACTCCATGCCCGAGACCGACTCGCTGCCCCCCTCCTGCTCCTGACCGCCGGCCTGGTTGCCTTCAGCGGCGGCTGCCGTCTGTGCGGGACGCATCATGAGGGGCGTGGCAATCAGCAGGGTAATGCCCAGAATGACGCCCAGCGTGACGCCCAGCATCCAGGACACCACGCTGCCCGCCACCCAATGAGTGTTCCGCGTTCTGTTCATAGGGACAGCATACGCCCGGACCCCTGGGACGTTGGACTCAGCGTCCCTTCACACCGGCTTTCTACAGCAGCCGTTCAGGTGAAGCTGGCGCGGCCTCCGGGGGCCACCACTGCAGCCGTGCCAGATCACAGCGGCCCGAAGAGTCGAATGCCACCCCTTCGGACATCAGCAGCCTTTCTTGCATGTCCCCGAATCCCAGCTTGTGGGTGCTCACCCGTCCCTGGGCATTGATCACGCGCTGCCAGGGCAGATCGCTGCCGCCCATCAGGGCGTTCATTACATACCCGGCCTGGCGCGCCGCCCCGGGCTGACCGGCCAGCAGGGCGAGCTGTCCATAGGTCATCACCCGGCCCTCGGGGATGCGGGCCACCAGCGAAAGCACCCGGTCACGAAAGGAGGCTTCCGGGGTACTGGTCACTTCTCTGCGCCACCTGCACTGGGGGTCAGCACCTGCCGGCTGGCCGTCACCCCTGAGATCAGGGCCTCACGGATGCCGCTGGCCACCCCGAGAGCCACGCGGTCAAGATAGTTCTCGTCCTGCAGGTTCAGGCCGTCGACCGGGTGACTGGCGAAGCCGATCTCGATCAGCGCCGCCGGAACGCGGCTATTGCGCAAAACGCCCAGGGACAGGTTGTTTTTGAGCCCACGCGAGAAGGCGCCGGATTCCGCCACCATCGACCGCTGCAGGATCGCCGCGAGACTGCTCGACAGCGGGTGGTTGGGGTTCCACCAGGTCTCGATGCCGTAGCCGCGCAGGGCCGTCTTGGCTTCCAGCGCGTTGACGTGAATGCTGACAAACAGCTGCGTTCCGGGCGCACTAGTGGCGGCGCGCATTTCCAGGTCAGTGTTTTTACTGCTGTGTAGGGCGCGGTCGGTGTCGCGCGTCATGACCACATCCACACCAGCCGCCCGCAGCATGTCGCGTACGCGGAGCGCCACCCCCAGGGTAATTTCCTTTTCGATCACCGTGCCGACCGCCCCAGGGTCACGTCCACCATGACCCGGATCAAGCACCACACGCGGCTGGACATAGCTGGCACTCAGGGCCAGGATGGCCGTACCACGCGTGACCGGAACCGGGGGCACTGCAGCCAGGACTTTCTCGCGGGGGGACAGCGGCGTCAGGTTGGCCATCGCTGGCGAGATGTCGATCACCAGACGGGAGCGGTCGCTTCCGGACGGGGGCAACAGCTGGGCCCGCCAGCCGCTGCGCTCGGTGACCCGCGCGGCTGTCACCAGGGTCGCCTGCAGCCCTCCGCCAACCGGCTCGAAGCGCCAGGAGCGCAGTTCGGGGCTGATGTTCTCGGCACCCTGCGCCCCGCCGGTCACGCCGCTGAGTTCGATGCGCAGGCTGACACCCGAGGGCACAATGCGGTAGCTGGCACCGGCCGGAAGGTCCAGGACCAGACGTGTCTGTCCAGGGTTCTTGCCGATCCGCGGGGCGGACAGCTGTGCTCCCGCCTGCGCAGTTCCGGGAATGCGGCCCACGAGCGCGCTGGGCACATTGGCGTCGGCGCCGGGCAGCGCCGGGGCGGGGGGCAGCACCTTGACGGGCGCCACGGTGTCGCCTGGGGGCAGGCCTTCCTTGACCGGAGTCTTGACGGCAGTCGCCGGCGTCGCGGCGGCCGGGGCAGGGGTCACCCGCACATTTGCCTTCAGGGCAGCGCTGGCTCCGCCCTCGACGGTCGGACCGAACTCCAGGATCAGCACCCGGTTGCCGTTGGCCAGGGTGGCCTCGCTGGCCTTCCATCCATCGGTAAAGGACAGTGGGAAGGGGGTAATCAGGGTGGCCTGGCCCCCGCCGGCGCGGTACTCGCTGACGCTGGCCCCCAGGCGGGCGGTCATGGCCGGGATTACCCGCGCGCCCTGAATGTCCAGCCGCAGCCCCGTAAAGGTCGGAGTCAGGCTGTAGGTGACGCCAGGCTGCAGGTCAAAAACCACCCGGGTATTGCTGCCGTCGCTGCTGGCGCGCGGTGTCCCGAACGCCGCGTTCTGGGTTCCTGTGAGCTTCAGCGGCACTGTGACCGGAGGCGTGGTGGGCGAAGTGCCCCGCAATGCCGGCAGGGTCTGGACCGGAGCACTGCGCTGGAAGGGATCGCTGGACTGCGCGCGACCGTGACTCGCCATCGCAACCAGCAGGGCAGATGAGAGAAAGATGGCAATCCGCTTCATGCATCTACATCTTGACCCGAAACGCCGTGAGAAGCTATGTCCAGCACTCATTAGAACAGGGCACAGCATGAAGCCGCCGGAAGTCAGTCTTCCCGGCGGCTCCGTTCTGCGTTCTGCCCGGCGAAATCTACTCGCCTGCCCCGGTCAGAAAGAGGCCGTCTTTGTGACAAATGCTTTAAAAAGCAGGACCCCGGGCTATGACTGAGGCCGTAGAGGAATCACCAGCGGACAGGTCCAGACCGCCCGGATGAGAGATCAGGGAAGGCTGGGGACCACGAAGGTCCGGGCTCCGGAAGAGAACAAAGCAGTCCAGGTGGCCTGGTCGATCCGTCCGGTTACCGGCAGATCATTGGCTGCCTGGAAGACCCGGACGGTCGCTGCCGTCACTGGGCCAAACCAGCCGTCGCCCTGGCCGCCACGGCTGTTCTCGGTCAGCTGGATCAGGCGGTTCTGGGCCGCCCGGATATCTGCACCATTCATGCGCTGTTCCTGAAGTTGCAGGACACGGGTAAACGGAACGGGTGCCACGCCCGATCCGCTGCTGGTCGCCGGGGGGGGAGCGGCCGGCCGGGGCGCGGGCTGGGCTGACGCCGGTTTGGCCACGGAAGCTGGTCTGGCCGCCACTGGCTTGGGTGGTGCTGGCTTGGGCGCCGTCTTTGCGGGCTCTGGACGCGCGATAGTGACCTTGGCCGGCTCGGCACGGTTGACCGTGACTTTCGGGGCTGGGGTTGCAGCGCTGCTTGCCGGTGCACTGGCCGGCGCCGAGTTCGGCGGCGTGTCCAGGTATACCAGCGTCTGTGCCCGGCCGTCCGGGTCGGCCTGCAGCCGCAGGTAGACGTATCCCCCAGGAGTCTCCAGCCAGTTGTAGACGCTGCGCTGGCTGTCACGGCTGCGCCAGACCCCCTGCAGGTCACTGCCCACTGTGGCACTCAGCTTGCTGCGGACCTGCTCGACGGTGAGGGACGCACCCACACATTTCTTGTCGGGGGTGCCGACCTTGGCGTAGCTTGCAGGACAGTCACGCAGCACCCCATTTATCCTGGATGCCACACGCATCGCAGCCTGTTCCACCTGTATAGCGGTAGGGGCAGCGGACGCAGGAGCGGCCAGAGCCAGCGTGAATGTGAGCGCAGTAAACCTCATGGGTTAGTGGTAGCACGCTGGACCTGACGGGGGCTGAGCCGCTGGTCTAGGCCTCTTCTGGGCACGTTAACCCCAGTCTGCGCCCGGATCTTCCCTGGGGCCTGTGCAAGCCGCTGCGCAGGTGCATGGCCTCCTGGTACTCGGGGGCAAAACTGTGAACCAGGACGGCCATCACCCCGTGCTCATCGACCTGCAGGCCCTGCATAAAGAAACCGGCCCGCAGTTTGGGAATCAGGACCGCGTTGTTGGTGGCATGGTGATGGCTGCGCACCAGGTCATAGCCCTTGGCCTGCAGCGCCCGCAGCACCACCGGCAGCAGCCGGCTGTAGAGGCCCTGGCCGCGGTGAGCCGGCAGCAGGGCGGTGTTGACCATGTAGGCCGTGCGGCGGTCCCACTGCCGCGAGAGCTGCCAGCCGGCCACCTGCCCCTGGTGCCCGATCAGCCAGGCATAGCGGCGGCCTGCCGGATCTTCCAGCCGTGGCGCGGCCGGCCAGTCAAACGACACACTGCTGTAGGCGGAATGTTCCAGTTGTCTGTACACGTCGAGGTAAAGCTCGTAGCCCACCGGGTGAAGGGTGTATCCACTCCCCAGGTCTTCTTCCGGGCCTGGGCTGGCAGGCATCTTTACCTGAGGGACTGGAGCCGGCGCCTGCGTGCCGGGCGGCCTGAGCCCCAGGCGCCGCGCCGCCTCGCCCCGGGCACCCTGGGCCTCAGGTGCGCGAAAACCGCTACGGACATGCTGCGCTTCCTGGTAGGCCGGGTCCAGCGAGAGCGTCAGGGCCACATTGAGTCCGCCCTCGTACAGGTTCAGGCCCTGCACCAGGAAGCCGGCACGCAGCTTGGGCACGATCACGCGGTTGTTGGTCGCGCGGTGGTGGCTCTGGACCAGGGTGTACCCGGCAGTGCGGAAGGCCTGCAGCACTGCAGGCAGCAGCCGGGTGTACAGACCTCTGCCCTGGTGCTCCGGCAGGATGCCGGTATCGGCCATATAGACGGTGCGTTCGTCGCGTTGGTGGGCGTGGCTCCAGCCGATGAGTTCGGTGCCGTGGTACAGGCCCCAGGTGAAGTCCTCGCCGAGGGGAGGCGGCGCCTTCGCAGGTGGATCAAAGGCATACAACCAGTTGCCTCCGAAGATCCAGCCTTCCAGCCGGGCGCACGCCTCGCGGTAGCTTTCGAGTGGGATCGGCCGGGCGGTGTAACCCCAACCCAGGTCAATCACTTCCCGGTCCACACCGTCCCCCGGGGCTGCTGCTGGGTCACGCAGTGAAAGCTGCCGCCGCCCTCGATGATCTTGCGGCTGGGCAGGCCGATGACCTCACGCTCCGGAAACAGGGGCCGCAGGACTTCCAGCGCCCGGGCATCGTTCGGGTCTCCGTACATGGGCACCACGACAAAACCGTTCCCGATGTAGAAGTTGGCGTAGGTGGGAGGCAGCCGACCCTCGGCGCCCTCGAGCCGGCTGGCCGGCAGCGGCAGTTCCACGATCCGGAACTGCCGACCGTCCTGATCGGTCATCTGACGCAGGGCTTCAAGATTGTTCTGCATCACCGCGTGGTTGGGATCTGCCGGATTGCTCTCGACACTGGTGACGATGGTGCGCTCGTCGGTAAAGCGGGTGATGGTATCGATGTGCCCGTCGGTGTGGTCGTTTTCCAGGCCACCGTCCAGCCACAGCAGCCTGGACACGCCCAGGGTGTCGTGCAGCAGGGCGCCGTACCCCTCTTCAGAAAGGCCGGGATTACGGGTGTCGGTCAGAAAGCACGAGCGGGTGGTCAGCCCTGTGCCCAGGCCGTTGACTTCCAGACCGCCCCCTTCAAGAACCTCGGGACGGTCCCAGTGGGCGGCCCACAGGACCCGTGCCACATATTCCGGGACCTGGTCGTCATGCTCCCAGCTGAACTTGCCACCCCAGGAGTTGAAGCGCCAGTTCACAAAGGCCAGCTCGTCACCGCGGCGCACGAAGATCGGCCCGTTGTCCCGCAGCCAGACGTCATCCAAAGGCAGACGGTGATAGGTGACGTCCGCACCCGCCAGCCGCGCCCGGGCATTCTCCTCACTCTCGGCGTCGCGTACCAGCAGCTCTACCGGCTCAAAGCGTGCGATGGTCCGGACGAGTCCCGCGAATTCCTCGCGCACCCCGTCCAGATGACCAAACCACAGGTCGTCGTCGGCGGGCCAGCTCATCCAGGTGGCGGCATGAGGCTCCCATTCGGCCGGCATGCGGAACCCCAGCTCATGGGGCGAAGGATCGGAGGGCAGGAAATGCTGCATGCCCCGTATTAGACCAGACGGGCGTGAAGGACAGCCTTAAGGCCGCTGGTCGGTCAGGGTCACGGGGACCGGGGTGCGGTCGCCGGCCATCCGCTCGGGCGCCGCACTGATTCGCAGGCCGGCCCAGGACACGCTGGAGTTTTCGGGAAACTCGAGCCTGAGCAGACGCACCTGCGCGCCCTGCCGCACCAGCACACTGGCTTTCAGTTCGCCGGCACGTACACAGCGTGCGTTCATGGGGCAGCGGCTGTCACGGACCGACAGTACGGTGAGCTGCTGTGGTCCCAACGCCGCACCTTGACCGGCCACGAGAGACACACTGGCCGCCTGAGCTGAAAAGCTCGGGGGCAGCACGGCAGCAGCCAGTACGAATAAGAGTGCAGGACGCATTTGCGTCAGTCTGGCCCTCCAAGGTGAAGGGGATCGGACCGCTCCCGGCCGCCGGTGCCCGCCGACCCTGGTCAGCCGATCAGGCTGTCACCGGCGCAGCCCATCGCATGGAAATGCCGCGCCTTGTCCAGCATGCCCATGCGCTCGTAGCACTCGCACAGGCGCAGGGCGAAAAATTCCATGGCCCGGCAGTCCTCACGCCGCTCGGCGGCTTCCAGACACTCGCGGTAGTGCCGCACGGCGAGGTGATACTGGGCCTGCTCTGCAGCGTGCTGAGCACGGCAGTGGCTCATTCGGAGAGACACGATGTCGCTCTTAATGCGGCTCACGGCGTTCATGACAGGCAGTGTAAACATCACTGCCTGCATATGAATGAAAGATGAATCAGGTTTGACAGGACAAAATATGTGTTGTACACGGTCTTTTTTCCGCTGTAGACAAAATCATAGTGTGAGGTTCGTTGTGTTGATCTCCGGGCAAGAGGGGGCCGTAGAGTTCCCAGACCGGCTGGGTCTGGAGGAACCGCTGCCCAGCGCTGTCTGTGTGCCCAGGCAGAACAAAGGAGAGTTACTGACTGCGGGCGCGTACGCTCAGCGCCGGCAGATTCACGTCGGTCAGGCGCAACCGCAGCTCAGTCCCGGGGGCTGCCGGGGTGCTCAGGGGCAGGTCGAAGGCCAGTTCGGGAATCAGCAGGGTCGCCTGCGGGCCACGCCGGTCGACCACCACGGCGGTCCATTCCCGTTCCGGCTGCGAGGCGACAAACCGCAGGGTGTGGTGTTTGCGGCTCAGGCGCTCGGCCTGCCGGGTGGCGTCGGCATTCAGGCTGGCCTGGGCAATATGGGCGGCCATGACCTTGCCGCTCATGGGTTCGCCGCCGCTCAGAAAGGCCCGCAGCTGCTGGTGCACCACCAGATCAAGGTACCGGCGCATGGGGCTCGTGACCTGGGCGTACAGGTCCAGGCCCATGCCATGGTGCGGCCCCGGCACCGGCTGAAAGCGCGTGCGGGCCAGGGTTTTTCGGCGTGCCCACTGGGCGCTCAGCGTGTCTCCACGCACCTCCCGGGTGGGGTAGTCCTGGGTCGCGAACGGCAGCGGCACCTCGTTGTCGTCGGCGAAGATTGCGGCTCCCCAACCCGCCAGCGTCATGCATTCCTGCACCACAAAGCGCATTTCCGGCTTGGGCAGAGGACTCACCACGGCGCCCTGGTCGTCGGCCTTGACCCGCACCTCGGGCAGATCGATGCTCAGGGCACCCTCGGCCTCACGCAGGGCACGGCTGGCCCGGGCCAGGCGCTGCAGCGTGACAAACGGCTCCTGCCCGGCCTCCAGGCGGGCCTGGGTCTGCGTGTAGGTCAGCCGCTCCACCCGGACTGTAGTCAGGTAGACGTCCACCGAGTCGGCGTTGCCGTCCTGGTCCAGATCCAGGGCTATAGACAGTGCTGGTGTGGTCGGGTGCAGGCCCAGGCCCGTTTTCTCGACCAGCTCGTCAGGCAGCATGCCGATGGTCTGGTCGGGCAGGTACAGCGTTGCGCCCCGTGAACGGGCTTCCAGGTCCAGCGCACTGTCGGGTGGCACCAGGGCGGCGACATCCGCCACATGCACCCACAGACGGGTGAGCCCGTCTCCCAGCACTTCGATGCCTACCGCGTCGTCCGGGTCGCGGTTGCCTTCATCGTCTATGGCATAGGCCTCCAGGTGTGTCAGGTCCAGCCGGTCCTCCGGTGCAAAGTCCGGCACCGGAAGGGTGACGGGGTGGAGCGCCGCCTGCAGGCGATCGGCATAGGGAGTACGGGCCTCGGACCACAAGCCCAGCCGCAGCAGCAGAGTATGGGCACTTTCCGGCGTTTCTGGCAGCCCGAGATCGCGCAGGGTCCGGCTTTTTTCCTGCCGCCCGCGTGCCAGCAGTTCAAGCTCGGTGCGCTGCGCGGAAGTCAGGTCAGGCAGTGGGACAGTCATGACCACGAGGATAGGGTGCCGACCCCATTGTCACTGAATAGAAAGTTGAACTTTGTAGAAGTGGCCGGTAAGCCAAGCATCAGTGCCATTTTCTCCTCTCCACTGTGCTCAGGTCGTCGAATTATTACTGAATAGAAAGTCAGACTTGACACTTAGCGAGATCTATGTTTCTATGTCCACAGGAGGCGAGCATGAGTGAGCAGCAATCATCCGAGGAGTTCCGTGCACAGGTCGAGCGTCTGGTGGCCGAAGGCAAACTCACCCCCGAGGAAGCCCGGAGCCTGGTAGAAGGACTCGACCAGCCCGACACCTCGCCGATGGACGTGGTGTACACCGCGTCCGGCGACGGAGACACTCCGCCCGACCTGCGGCTGGACATCCATGGCTTTACCTTGCAGGTGGTGCAGGATGCCGCACAGGTCAGTCCACAGCTACATGTCAGCGAGGACGGCCGGGTGCTGCTGGAAGCCACTTCGCAGGGCTGGCACGTGTCCCACCGCCGCGGCCAGAATCACAGCAACCGCCACAACGTGCGGGCCGTGCTGACCCTTCCATTTACGCCCCGGCACGTCTTTGCCGAGGTCCACGGTGGGGCCCTGACCCTGCCCGATATCGCCGGTGAGATGCAGGCCAAGGTGCATGGCGGGAACGTCCGGATGGGTCAGGCGCTCAGCCTGCAGGCCGAAGTTCACGGTGGAAATCTGACTGCCACCGAAATCGGCGGTCCCACCCAGCTGAATGTCCATGGCGGCAACCTCAGCCTGACCGGTGCCGAGTCGCTGAATGCCAGCGTCAACGGCGGCAACCTCAAGTGGGCCGGCGTACTGGGAGACGGCACCCATCGCCTGGACGTGAATGCCGGAAATGCCACTCTGTACCTCAACACCGGCAGCAGTCTGCAGGTGGATGCCGAGGTCACGATGGGCGCCTTCAAGGCCAACTTCCCTACCCAGAAGCAGGGCAGTTTTGTGACCACCCGGCACAGTGGGCAACTGGGCACCGGAACTGGCCGCCTGAGCTGCCGCGTGGCGGCTGGCCAGCTGAAGCTGGTGACGCCATGAGCGGGTCTGCTGTGACGGTGCCGGTCTACGGCGGGCTGGTCTGTACCAGCCTGACCATCAACGGGGGGACCACGGGTCCAGCGGCCCCCCGGAAAGGAGGCGACCCGAGATGACTGTTCCACTGCGTACCCATTCCTTCAGGATTCACCCTGCTCCGGGTCGCCTGAGTGGCTCCTCTGGCCCGGTGGTGACCGCTGTCATCAGGTCCGGACGCGGTTACCGCGTAATTCGCCGGGTTCGTCTGGCGCAGGCGACAGGATCCCGGCGTGCGAGCCTCTGGCAGCGCATTCTGAGCGTGCTTCACCCTTCTGCAGACGCTGAACTGCTGTATGATCGCCAGTCCTGGCGCCGCGCCCTGCATCAGGAACGGCTTGAGTTTCCCGCGCCCCTCATGCTGGGCGGACAGCTCACCTTTCTCCCAGGCACCAGCCGGTCCCGTTACCAGCGCGTGACGAGCAAAGGAGGCCTGTGATGAAAGAAAAGGTCAAACGCATTCTGGAACTGGTCCGCGCCGGCAAACTCAGCCTGGAGGACGCCGCGCCCCTGCTCGCCGCCCTGAACACCCGCCTGGCGCTGACGGACAGCGACCGTGAACTGGTGGCCTCGCTGCTGGCCCGTGAGGAACTCGACGCTGGTCAGGTTGCCGACCACCTGCTGCTGCTGCGTGGCGTCAGGGACATGGCGCCCTCTCCGCCTTTGCCGCCACGTCCCCCGCGGGTCGTCGTGGGCGGCCGGCCGATGCCGGGAATGGACGGTTTCGTTGATCGCCTTTCGGGCAGCCTGGACGGTCTATTCGACCGCGTCACCGAGCAGGTCGAACGGTCCATCGAGGGCAGCATGCCACCCCGGCACCGGACCGTGACGGTTCACAGCGGCCACTCCCACGGATCGGCGCGCATCCTGCGGGTAGAGGTCGAGTCCTCGACCGGCGACGAATACTCGGCCAACCTGCCGGTCAGCCTGGCGCCCCACCTGCACAAGCTGATTCCGCCGCACGGCCTGAGTGCTCTGGAACGGGCCGGGCTGAGCATTGAGGCGCTGCAGCTGCTGATCGAGTCCGATCCTCCTCCTGGCGATCTGATCAACGCCGAGGACTCGGAGGGCAACTCGGTCCGGATCACCCTCCGGTGAAGTCCGGCGGCGCTGACCCTGAAGGGGTGGCGGGCCCGGCCCAGCCCTACAGTATGTTTATGCGCCCTCTGCCCCTGCCTTTTCCCGACGAGACCGAATCGCCGCTGGTGACGGAACTTCGCTTTCCGACCAGCGGCGTTACGGTGCGCGGCGTCTTTGAACTGAACGAGTTCGCGGTGCTGACCCCCGACAATCTGGAGTTCCTGCGGCTGTACATCCGGGTGCGTGGCAACCTCAAGGAGGTCGAGCGCGTGCTGGGCGTGAGTTACCCCACGGTCCGGGCGCGCTTCGACACGCTGCTGCGCGCCATCGGCTACGAGTCGGAGGTGGCTGACCCCCATGACGAGGTGCTGGAAAAGCTCGAACGCGGGGAAATCACCCCCGACGAGGCCGCCCGCAAGCTCAGACGCTGAGTTGCTGTTCACCTGCGACCAGGGACGCGAGGCTGTCCCAGACCATTCGCACCTCGCGCAGCTGCCCACCGGAAACTGGCACGGTTTTCTCACCGTGCTCCCGTGCGCCCTGGCGGAGGTACCAGCCACGCGAGGGATTGACGTCCAGCACCCACAGCGCCATCGAGTGCGCGCCTGCTGCGTGCAGGTCCTGGGCCAACGTCAGCAGCAGCGCACGGCCTGCTCCCCTGCCCTGCACGCGACGGAACCTGTACAGCGTGTACAGTTCGGCATCGAAACCTGGGTGTTGCGGCGCCGGGCCACCCGAGGTGAATCCCACGATCTCTCCAGCAAGTTCCGCGACATAGACCGGCTGCCCGGGACGACCGATGGCTGCGGCCCAGTTGGCCGTGCGGCGCTCCCGGGCCGCAGCGTCGGTCATGTGGGTCAGGAACTCGGAGGGGACCAGACCAGGATAGGTTTCCGCCCAGCTCCCCGTATGCACGGCGGCTATGGCAGGGGCGTCGTCAGGGCACGCGGGCCGCACGGCTACAGTCATAGCCCAGCCTAAAAGAACATTCCCCTTCCCGCCTGCTTGATCTGGCGTAGGAAGGGGCACCTGCTCTGCTCAGTGGCTCTGTTCCAGATACTGCTTCAGGGCGTCCATGCGCACGATGATGGGTGTGCGGGCCCGCACGATGGCGCCGTCCTGCTTGAGCTTGCCCAGGCTGTGGCTGACCGTCTCGCGGGTGGCACCCACCATGCGGGCAATGTCTTCCTGATTGAGCTTCAGGGCCAGTTCCACACCCTGCGCGTGAGGGCGGCCAAATTCACGCGCCAGCCGGTAGAGCAGGCTGGCCACGCGTTCCGGGGCACTGTAGGCACTGACCGCCGCCGTCCAGGACTGGGCCTCGAACAGCCGCGCGGCCATCAGCCGGATCAGCTTCATCGCCAGATCCGGCTTGCTGTTCAGGAGCTTTTGCAGCTCATTGCGGGGCAGCACGATCAGGGTAGTGCGCTCCAGGGCCTCGGCCTGGGTGGGCCGGCGTTCCTCGGCCTGCAGCAGCAGTTCACCAAAGGTGTCGTGCTGACCGATCACACCCAGGATGGCTTCCTTGCCATTGGGAAACAGCTTGCTGATCTTGATCAGGCCGCTGCGCACGAAGTACAGCGCGTCTGCCGGATCGTCCATGCGGTAGATCACTTCCCCCGGCTGATAGGAGCGGTAGGGAGTGGTGGCAGCGACCTGTTCCAGTTCGGCAAGTTCAAGGTCAGCGAACAGCTCCGTACGCTTGAGGTGCCAAACCAGGCTTGGGTAATTCATGATCCTGTACACCATACCTGAAAACCCTGTGTTCAGGGGGTTGCGCAGGCAACAGGGAACGTCCGGGCTCCGGAGATGTTCAGGAAAACCGGAGCGTGACTTTCATCCACCCAAGTTTTATACTCGGTATAATTAACAGACCCGGGTCTCCTCCTGTTGTAGGCGGAACCCACCCAAGGAGGATGGACCGATGCCCACCTACAAAGCTCCGCTGCGCGACATGAAATTCATCATGAGTGAGCTGCTCGACGCCCCTGCCCAGCTTGCCCAGATGCCCTTTTACACCACCAACGAAACCGCCGATGCCGATCTGATGACCCAGGTGCTGGAAGAAGCGGCCCGGTTCGTGGAGACCGAACTGGTGCCCCTGAACCGCGTGGGTGACCAGGAAGGCTGCAGGCGCGACGAACAGGGCAACGTGACCACGCCCACCGGTTTCAAGGCTGCGTACAAAAAGTACCGTGAGGCCGGCTGGACTGCGCTGGACGCTGACCCCAACTACGGGGGGCAGGGCATGCCTCACCTGGTCAGCAACATGCTGGTCGAGATGATGTGCAGCGCCAACGTGGCCTGGAGCATGTACCCGGGACTGTCTCACGGCGCCTACAGCGCCCTGCGGGCCGTGGGCAGCGATGAGCTCAAGGATCTGTACCTGCCCAAGATCGTCTCAGGCGAGTGGACCGGCACCATGTGCCTGACCGAGCCGCACGCCGGCACCGACCTGGGTATGATCCGCACCCGGGCCACCGACAACGGTGACGGCAGCTACAGCCTCACCGGCACCAAGATCTTTATTTCGGCCGGTGAGCACGACCTGGCCGACAACATCGTGCACCTGGTGCTGGCCCGCCTGGAAGGCAGCCCAGAAGGCACCAAGGGCATCTCGCTGTTCGTGGTGCCCAAGTTCGTGCCCACCGCCGAGGGCGGGGTCGGCGAACGCAACGGCGTGGTCTGCGGGAGCCTGGAGCACAAGATGGGCATCCACGGCAACGCCACGGCCGTGCTGAACTTCGACGGCGCCAAAGGCTGGCTGGTCGGCGAGGTCAACAAGGGCATGAACCACATGTTCATCATGATGAACGCCGCGCGTCTGGGCACCGGCCTTCAGGGCCTGGGCCTGGGCGAGGTCGCCTACCAGAACGCACTGGTGTACGCCAAGGACCGCATCCAGATGCGCCACACGCCGCGCGTGAGCAGCGAAAGCGCCGACCCCATCATCGTGCACCCCGACGTGCGCCGCATGCTGCTGACCGGCAAGGCCTACACCGAAGCCGGGCGCGCGCTGGCCATGTGGCTGGCCCTGAGCATCGACACCGAGCACCATCACCCCGACGAGGCCAAACGCAAGGAAGCCGCCGATCTGGTCGCGCTGCTGACCCCCATCGCCAAGGCCTTCATGACCGACAACGGCTTCCACGTGGCCGTGCAGAGCCAGCAGGTCTACGGCGGACACGGCTATATCCAGGAATGGGGCATGGAGCAGTTCGTGCGTGACGCCCGCATCGGGCAGATCTACGAAGGCACCAACGGCATTCAGGCGCTGGACCTGCTGGGCCGCAAGGTCCTGATGGACGGCGGCAAGAAGCTCCAGAATCTGGCCGGCACCCTCCAGGAATTTGCCGAGGCGCATGAGGACGACGAGCACATCGGCGAGTACGTGAATCAGCTCGGCAAGGCCGCGCAGCAGCTGGGCAGCCTGACCATGGTGATCGGTCAGAAGGCCATGGGCGGCGAAGGCGGCGCCGACGAGGTGAACGCCGCCGCCGTGGACTATCTGCGCTACTTCGGCCACGTGGTGTACGGCTACCTGTGGGCCCGCATGGCCAAGATCGCCCAGGAGAAAATCGACGCTGGCACCGATCGCGACGGCTTCTACCTGGCCAAGGTGCAGACCGCCCGCTTCTACTTCGCCAAGCTGTTCCCCGAGACCAAGACGCTGGCAGCGACCATCAAGGCCGGCAACGAGTCGCTGGCGGTCGATGACCAGGCGGTCTTCGGCTGGGAACCGGCCCTCGCGCTCGCCTGAAGCGGGTCCCGATAAAAAGAGCACCTCTGACCGGTCTGGTCAGGGGTGCTCTGCTTTCGCAGCGGCTCTGCCTAGGACGCCACCCTGCGGGTGCGTTTAATCGTGCCGATGCCTGCTTCCGAATGCAGGACATGCCGGTACAGCTGCCAGCGCTCGCGTGCCACCAGCGGGTCGCGGGTCAGGTGGTCAAACCGGTAGTAGGCTGCGTGACCGTCCGGCAGGACAAACGTGGGTGTGCCGAATACACCCAGACGGTGGGCTTCGCTCAGGTCCGATCGCAGGCCCTCGCGCAGGCCAGCATCGTCAGCACGGTCGGCGGCCCAGCGGTCCGTGTCCAGGCCCGCTGTCCGGGCGGCCTGGGTCAGGGCCTCCTCCTCCAGGGGCTGCCCGTCCTCATGGCGAATGCGCAGCAGCGCCAGAGAGAACGCCCAGGCGGCCTCGTCTCCCTGGCAGGCCGCCGCACGCGCGGCCAGAAATGCCGCGAGGCTGCTGCGCTGGGAAACGGTGCCCTCCCCTGCCGGCTGGTCAGTCAGCCACCAGCGCGGCTCCGGCTGGCCGGCGTTGTCAGGGTGGTTGCCCTGCACCAGGGAGAAGTGCCGCAGCCGGAAGGTTTCCCCTTCGGCGCGCAGCACATGGGCCAGTTCCATTCCCCGCCACGCATACGGGCACACGAAATCGAAAAACAGATCGGTCGCGGTCATCCGGCGACCCTAGCACGGCGGATCTGAGGCCTGACGGGAAGGTAAACCCCACATGGCGACCCGGCCCAGCATTCACGGGGGCCGGGTCCGGTACCCTTTTCGTCATGAGCCGTACTCCTGACACCGTGAAGCTGGCCGCCGTGCAGATGCACGTGACCGATCAGCTCGAAGACAACGTGGCCCGCGCCGAGGCGCACGTCCGCGACGCTGCGAAGCAGGGTGCGCAGGTGGTGCTGCTTCCGGAGCTGTTCGAGAACCTGTACTTCTGTCAGGTGGAGCGCGAGGACTACTTCGGGCTGGCCCATCCTATCGAGGACCACCCGTTTATCGGCCGCTTTCAGAATCTGGCGCAGGAACTCGGTGTGGTGCTGCCACTCTCGTACTTCGAGGCCGCCGGGCAGGCGCACTACAACTCGCTGGTCTGCATCGACGCGGACGGTTCACTGCTGGGCAACTACCGCAAGACCCACATTCCTGACGGCCCCGGTTACGAGGAGAAGTACTACTTCAATCCCGGTGACACCGGCTTCAAGATCTGGCCGACTCGCTACGGCCGGGTAGGCGTGGGAATCTGCTGGGACCAGTGGTACCCGGAAACCGCGCGGGTGATGATGCTGCAGGGCGCGGACTTCCTGCTCTATCCCACTGCCATCGGCAGTGAACCGGCCGAGGTCGAGACCCCCAACAGCCACCACATGTGGCAGCGGGCCATGGTGGGCCACGCGGTCAGCAACTCCACGTACGTAGGTGCCGCCAACCGGATCGGCACCGAGCGGGTCGGTGACCTGGAGCAGACCTATTACGGCCACACCTTCGTCAGTGACTACACCGGCGAGATCGTGGCCGAACTCGGCGAGCAGGAAGAAGGCGCGCTGGTGCAGGACCTCAACCTGACAGGGGCAAAGAAATTCCGCGCTGGCATGGGCTTTTTCCGCGACCGCCGCCCAGAGCTGTACGGCGCCCTGCTGACCACCGACGGCGTGACCCGCCGGGGCTGACTTCAGGACTCAGGGAGGTCCGGCGCGAGGTTGAGACGGTAGAGGTACCGTTCCGGCCCGCGCCTTGACGCGTAGCGGACACGCAACTCATGCAGCTCCCGTTGCAGGGCCTTGGCGTCCTCCCGGGTGAGCTGCAGTTGCCCCCAGTCCACGGTCAGGGCCGGCCCGGAGTCGTGGAGCAGATCTGCCAGATCGAAGGCCTCGGCACGGGGCGTGATATCAAAACTGACCTCATCCCCTGTGCGGTACAGCCGCAGGGCGATGTCCTCGTCACGCTGTACCAGCTTGACACCGGCCTGTACCACCGCGTGGTGGAAACGGGTCTGGAAGGTGCCCTCGTGCAGGGAGATCAGGTCTTCCAGACTGCCCAGTGCCGTCAGATGGTATGGAATCAGAAAGGCGTCCGAGACAGCGCGGTAATGCCGCATGGCGCGGCCCCGCCTCGGCTCCAGACGTGTCTCGGTGACCAGACCGGCAGCCAGCAGCCGGCGCACCCGGCGGTGTGTGGCATTGACCGGTCGCGCGCAGGCAGCGGCAAGCGGCGCCACGCTCCATTCGCGCCGCATCAGGTGCTGCAGGACCAGGGTGTACTCGGGGGACAGGCACAGCTGCGCGGCAAACGGGTCGCGGATATGCAGCCAGACGCGGGACATGGCCCTCAGCGTACCGCGGGGGCCCGGAGCTCTACTCGACCTGAGGACTTGATGGTCGAGTAGACAGCAGGGCACGCTGGGGCATGACCACACCCGCTCCGCAGCCGGCTCCGGAACTTCTGGCCATTCAGGCCCTGTGGCACCCGGAGGCCGTGCGCAACCCATATCCCGGCTATGAGCGGGTCCGGGCTCTTTCCAGCGGGGGTGTGTTGTCTGTTCCGGAATGGAACGCGACCTTCATGAGCGGACACGCCGCCAACAGTGCCCTGCTGCGCTCCCCGGCGGTCCGCAGCGGGAGCATGATTGCCCAGGCGCCCGGAGATACCGAGGCCATGCGCCTGCTCAAACCCATGATGCTGTTTCACGACGGCGCCGGGCATGCACGCCTGCGGGGACTGGTGCAGGCGGCCTTTACGCCCCGGGTGGTGGCCGAGCAGCGCGAACTGGTCAGAGCCATGCTGGCAGAGCTTCTTAAGGCCCTGCCCCGCGAGGCCGAGACTGATCTGGTTGCCGGCCTGGCCGCGCCGCTGCCTGCGCGCGTGATCATGCACATGCTGGGCCTGCACGGCGACGACGAGGCCCGCTTCATCCGCTGGACCCAGAGTGTGGCGGACCTGCTGGGCGGTGCCGACCAGAGCGCGGAGCTGATGGCGAGGATCGAGACCGATGCGAGCGAGATGCGCGAGTATTTCCGGGGGCTGGCCGACGAGCTGCGGGCCTCTCCCCGCCCGGGGCTGTTGAGTGCCCTGGCCGCCACCGAGGACGGCGGCGAGCGCCTGAGCAGCGACGAACTGCTGTCCAACGCGGTCCTGCTGCTGGCCGCCGGTCACGAGACCACCAGCAATCTGATTCCGGGTGGTCTGCTGGAACTCTCACGTCAGCCGGAGGCGTGGGCCGCCCTGGTCGAGCAGCCTGACCACCCCAACGTCGCCGACGAGCTGCTGCGCATCGTTTCGCCGGTGCAGTACGACGGCCGGACCCTGGCCGAGCCGCTGACCCTTCAGAACATACCGTTGCCTGCCGGCAGCCACGCCCAGCTGATGCTGGGGGCCGCCAACCGTGACCCGCAGGTTTTCCCGGAGCCGGACCGTATCCGCTGGGAACGGCCCAACAGCGCGCGGCATCTGGCCTTTGCTGCCGGCGCCCACTACTGTCTGGGCGCCAGTCTGGCCCGGCTGGAAATCCGCGAGACCTTCTCGGCGCTGGCCACCCGTTTCCCTGGACTGCGGGTGACAGACACCACCCCGCCCTTCAAAACCAACCCGGTGCTGCGCGGGGTCACCCGGCTGAACGTCCGCCTCAACGGGTAAGCCATGCCACCCTGGTGCGCCGCTGCAGGCCTCCCCTGACCTGATCTGTGCCTGGAATTTCCGCGCCCGCCTCCGGGTAACTTGCCCCCATGAAATAGAGGCCATGCGCCGGCACATTTGCTCCCGCCTGCGAACGCTGCCGGCGTGCAAGCACGTCGCGGACCGCCTGCGGCTCCAGCTTCCCCTGGCCGCACAGCAGCAGCGTTCCCACCAGTCCGCGCACCATGTGGCGCAGAAAGCTCTCGCCGACCACCTGAACCTCCCAGAGGGGCGTAGCCGGAACCACCTGCAGGAGACGCAGTTCGCGCACGGTCTGGCGGTCCTCCTGGGTGGCAAAGGCGGCGAAATCATGCGTACCGGTCAGGTACGAGGCTGCCGCGTTCATGGCGCCGGCATCCAACCCCCCGGGTAGGTGCAGCGCCCGCCCATGCCACAGCGGATGGCGCTGTGGACTGACCAGCAGCCGGTAGACATAGCGCCGCTCGGTGCAGGAAAAGCGGGCGTGGAAACCTGCGGGGGCTTCATGGGCGTCCAGAACCGACACACTGGGCGGCAGCCAGGCATTCAGGGCGCGCGCCAGTTTCGCCGCCGGCACCCGGAAGCCGCCCGGCACATCCACATGCACTGGCATGGCCTCGGCGTGCACGCCCGCGTCGGTGCGGCCGGCGGCCACGGGCCGGAAAGCCCCGTCTCCCAGCCGCCCAAACGCCGCATGCAGCGTGTCCTGGACACTGGGCGCGTTGGGCTGTGACTGCCAGCCGGCGTAGGGTCCGCCGTCCCACGCCAACGTCAACAGAACCCGCCGGTAGCCGTCAGGCGGGCGGAACTCTGGGCGGGCTTCGGGCAGGGCATCCATCGCAGGCAGGGTAGCGCGGCCACACCGTCGTCCGCCAAAAGGCATTCATCCGCCGGGCCAGAGCGGGACTTATGCTGGGCGACCGTGACTGCCCCGCTGCTCCTTGGCCCGCTACGCTCGACCGGACGGCTTCTGCTGACGGCTGCCCTGTGTATCTCGCTGTTGACGGGCGTGGCCGACGCAGCCACTGCCTACCGCGTGAAGCCCGGTGACACCCTGAGTGGCATCGCCGCGCGCGCCGGCGTCAGCATGGCGAGCATCCAGGCCATCAACCCGTCACTGCGTCGCACCGATCGGGTGCAGTTGGGCCGCGTCCTGAAGCTTCCCAACCGGAAACTGGCGGCGCGCACCCATATCGTCAGGGAAGGTCAGAACCTGACCGTCATTGCCCGCAAATACGGCCTGAGCGTGACGCAACTGGTGCGCGCCAATCCAAAGTACGCCGGAGGCCGGGCGCTGTGGGCCGGCACGAAGCTCACCATTCCGGCCCGGCGGGCCGCCGCGCGCACCAGCACGCCAGGCGCGACCGTGCGCCGGGCCAGCGTGCGCGTCAGCAGGGCCACAGGAGGAACCTGGTTGTGGCCGGTCAAGGGTCACCATAACGTCAGCAGCGGCTATGGTGAGCGCACGCTGGAAGGCGAGCAGGAGATTCATTACGGCATCGACATCGTGGCGCCCGTGGGTACCCTGGTGAGCGCGGCACGTTCAGGGCGGGTGCTCGAATCCCGGCCGGACTTCGACCGGGGCTGGGGCTGGACGGTCGTGATCGAGCATCCGGACGGCTGGATCACCCGTTACGCGCACCTCAGCGCCAACCTGGTCCGCACCGGCGAACTGGTGGTGCGTGGCCAGCCGGTGGGCCGGGTGGGCAACACTGGACGCAGCACGGGTCCCCACCTGCATTACGGCACGTATCTGCGCTGGAACCCTCGCGACCCCATGAGTCTGTACTGAGATGGCCGGCGCAATGGCGTCCCAGCCAGCACAGATTCCGCCTGCACAGATCTGGTACGTCGAGTCCAGGGGCAAGGACGCCCTGAGCAACCTGCACGCGTTTCTGAACTCGCTGCGTGGGCTGCCCGGTCTACTGGGTGCAGAGCTGCTCACCAGCCCCGCCCAGCCGGACCTGGCCCTGGTCGCCAGCCGCTGGTCGGCCCCTCCTCCTGACATGCAGCTGCCACCCGGCGCGCGGGGCTGGACATTTGAAGTGGCGGCCAGTTGCCGACCCGGTTCTGAAGTACAAGCCCTGCAGGCTGAGCCCGAACCGGCTCCGGACCGGAAAGCAGCATCGAGCGCCCGCCGTGAACCAGGTACATAGATAGCGCCGCAATTGATCAGACCCTTGCTCATCCTGCCGGGGCCACTGGGCTGGCCGGAACCATCCCGCTGCTGTCAGCCCAGCTTCCACCTACAGCATTGGTCAAAAAGAGGCCATCTTTTTGACCGGGCGAAGCGAATAAATTTTAGCGAGCAGGACGCAGAACGAAGCCGCCAAGAGGCTGTCTTCCGGGTGGCGTCATTCGGAGAACTGCCCTACAAAGCAGGAACGTATCCTGCCACCTCGTCCATCAGGTCGCGGGCCGTCAGGTCCAGGCGGACCGGCGTCACGCTGATGTATCCGGCCTGGATGGCACCGTAGTCGGTCTCCACGTCGTGAGCGTCGCGGGCGCGGCTGGTGCCGGCAACCCAGTGGTAATCGCGGCCCTCGGGGTCCTCGCGGGTCACGATGGAGTCTTCCCAGCGGTGTTCACCCACCCGCGTGACCCGCACGCCTTTGGGCACGCCATGCGGGAAGTTCACGTTGAGCAGCACGCGCGGGGGCAGGCCCCGGGCCAGCACCTGCTGGGCCAGACGCACGGCGTAGGCGGCCGAGGCCGCGAAATCGTACTCCCCGGAAGGCGCAGACTGCTGACTGAAGGCGATACTGGGCAGACCCAGCGCCAGACCCTCGATGGCCGCCGCGACGGTCCCGCTGTGGGTCAGGTCGTCGCCCAGGTTGGGGCCAATGTTGATGCCGCTGACAATCAGGTCCGGGGTGCCCAGCAGGTGCACACCCATCACCACGCAGTCGGTGGGGGTGCCGTCCACCCGGTAGGCCGGAATGTCTCCGAACCCCGCGGAGGCTGTGTGCTTGAAGCGCAGCGGGCGGCGGATGGTAATGCCGTGTCCTACCGCAGACTGCTCCACGTCTGGGGCCACCACCACCACATCCGCAATCTGGGCCATGGCCTGTCCCAGGGCCTTGATTCCAGGTGAGAAGACGCCGTCGTCGTTGGCCACCAGCACCTTTTTTCTGTTCGTTCCGGTCATTGGCCCTACTCTAGTGTGGCCCTGGCGACGGGAGTGACAGAGCCCTCCACGACATCTTGTGAAAAGGCCCGCCAGTCAGTGCACCCGATGCTTCTGATGGGACCGTCCGCAGCTTTGCGTGTCTCACGGGCCTGTGGGACGTCTCCGCGTGTCAGGCCTTGAGCTGACCTCAGACAGAGGCGGGATCTGCGTCTGGCTGTGGAAGGGTAAACCCAAAGGTCGCGCCCCGCCCCGGCTGGCTGCTGGCCCACACCCGGCCTCCGTGCCGCGTGATGATGCGCCGGACATTGGCCAGCCCCACCCCTGTCCCTTCAAACTCGTGCTGGTGATGCAGGCGCTGGAACACCCCAAACAGCTTCTCCTGGTATTTCGGATCGAAGCCCACGCCGTTGTCGGCCACCAGCACCGCCGTGGCCCCGTCGTGCTTCTCGGCCCAGATCCGGATGCTTGCCACCTCACGGGGACGGGTGTATTTCAGGGCATTGGACAGCAGATTGACCAGCACCTGCCGCAAGGTGTCCCAGTCGCCGGCCACCACCGGAAGGGGATGCACCTCCCACTCCACACTACGCCCGGCAATGTCCGGCTCAAGCTCGTTGCGCACGGACTGGACCAGGACTTCCAGATCCACGGCTTCATACTGAATGGGCAGTCTTGAGGTCCGCGAGAGGTCCAGCATCGCGTCGATCAGGACATTCATCCGCCCGGCCGCCTCGCCCACCACGTTGAGGTAGCGCGCCGCCTTGGGGTCCAGGGCCTCACCAAATGATTTGCGCAGCAGGTCATTGAAGCCGGTGATATGCCGCACCGGGGTACGCAGGTCATGCGACACGCTGTAGGCAAAGGCCTCAAGTTCCTCATTGGCGTCGGCCAGCGCGGCCGTGCGCGCCGCGAGCACAGCGCGTTCCTGGGCCAGTTCCGTGATCTTGTCGGCGCGGTCCACGGCCAGTTCCAGACTGCGCGCAACCGTCTCGATCACGGTGCGCTCCACCTCGGTCCAGCCCTCGCGCCCGAACAGTGCCAGCCCAAAAATCCCGCGCACACCGTGTGGCGACCTGAGTGGCAACATAGCGGTGGCTGTTACATGGGCGGTGTGATCCGGGAGGTGATCGGTCGCCCGGTTATACAGATGCTGGTAGTACGGCTGCCCTGTCTCGAAGGGAATGCGCAGGTTTGAGGTCTGCTCGTGTGCCAGACCGGCATCGTGGGCCTGCCTGAGCTGTTCGTCACCGTACTCGCCCAACATCTGCCGGACGTACCAGCGCTCTCCACTGCGTTCGTAATACACCGCTGTGCCCAGGGGAATCAGGGATTTCAACAGGGATTGGGCCTGCCCGATCAGGTCGTAGGGTTCTCCTGTGGCAGTGAGGTCACGGGTCCATTCGTCGAAAGCGGCCAGCGCACGGTTGCGGGCAGCAAGTTCCGCGTTGCGCTGTTGCAGTTCGCGGGCAAGCCTGGCTGACTGAAGGCTGGAAGCCACCTGCGCGGCCAACAGCCGCAGAAAGTCGCGGTAGTCCTCGTCAAGCCGTTTGCGGGGGTTGATTCCGGTGATCAGCAGCCCCAGCAATGTGCCGGTGTCCGTCTGTCTCAGGGGCAGCAACGCCACCTGCTCGACCGGCTCGGGCCAGGGTCCGGCAGCCAGAGGGGTCGTAGCCATGACCTGCAGGGTGAGTTCCTGCTGCGCGAGCCCAGCCGTCCAGTGTTCGGGCAGCAGGCGCCAGGCTTCTGCCTGATCCTGTTCCAGCCTGGCATGGCCGGACAACGACAGGGTGCCGTCAGCTTGCGGCAGGTACAGCAGCACGAACGGCAGGTCATGGGGGTTGTCATCGGCAACGCTCAGGGTTTGCCGGACGGTGTCCCCGGACCCGGCGGTCTCCAGCAGGCGCGCAGTCAGCGCTGCATGGGTTTTTGTCCGCCGCGCCGCAAGCACCCGGTCTGTCGTCTCATTGACCAGCGAAAGCACACCCCCGACCTCCTGATCCACGTACAGGGGGGTCCAACTGACGTCGAAGTAACACTCCTCCATGTACCCATGGCGCACCAGGGGCACCAGCAGATCCACGTATGCGGCGCTCTCGCCCCGTTCAAGAGCGGCGTCGAAGACAGGCTTGAGCCCTGGATACCCATCCTGTCCGAAGATATCGGCGGTCCGTGCACCCAGCGCCCAGGGGTGCTTGTCCTGCCCCAGGATGGGCCGGTAGGCATCGTTGTACAGCGCGATCAGATCGTGCGTCCACCCCAGGTACATCGGCTGAGTGGACGAGAGGATCAGTTGCACGAAGGTGCGCAGCGGCCCTGACCACGACCCGGGCGGTCCCAGGGTCGTGGACGCCCAGTTAAAGTCGCGCATCAGCACGGCCATTTCGCCGCGCTGCCGGAACAGGACGTCAGACGACTCCAGGGACTCGGGACTGCCAGAGGGGAACATCAGTTGTCAGTCAGAATACCAGCTTGGTCTTCTGACTATGAAAAATGCGCCTCCGGCCTTCACCTCCAGCAGGCCCGGTCTCCCTGTACGGTCAGCTGTTCTGCAGCAGGACGCGCATCTTCTTGACGAATACTGCATAAGACGCTATTTTTTGTCCATCACCGCCCGAGAGGCGGCTTTTTTATTGCCTGTTGTCCGCTCTGGTGCGCCCGACACACCCAGGGCAGGTGTACGCTTCGGGCATGACTGCTGCCTCATCGTCAGGTTTTCCGCTGGCCCGTGCCGAGTGGCTGGTCGCCCACCTGCACGACCCGCGCGTGCGGGTGCTGGATTGCCGCTATGGCCTGAGCGATCCGCTGCTGGGGCGCATCGCCTACCTGGAGGGTCATGTGCCGGGTGCCGTGTACGCCGACCTGGAGACGGACCTGAGTGGACCGGTACAGCCCGGTGGCGAAGGCGGGCGGCATCCCCTGCCTGCTCCCGAAATGCTTGCGGCGTGGCTGGGACAGGTGGGGATCGGCAACGACAGCGTGGTGGTCTGCTACGACGACCCGTCCGGTGGTCAGGGCTTCTACGCGGCGCGGGCGTGGTGGCTGCTGCGCTGGCTGGGTCACCGTGAGGTCAGCGTGCTCGATGGCGGCTGGCCTGCTTATCTGGCAGCCGGGGGTCCGGTGAGCACGGAAGATGCCAGGTATCCTGCTGCCACCTTTATCCCTGAAGTTCAGGCTGACTTCGTGGCCGGTGCCGATGAGGTGGCCACGCGTGACGCGGCCACACTCCTGATCGACTCGCGCGCCGCGCCACGGTACCGCGGAGAGACCGAGCCTCTGGACCGCAAGGCTGGTCATATTCCGGGGGCGGTGAACCGTGACTGGAGCAGCGCGCTGCACCCTGACGGTACCTTCCGTTCCGGCGAGGAGCAGGCGACCCGGCTGCAGGCTGGTGAGCAGACGACCATCACCTACTGCGGCAGCGGCGTGAGCGCCACACCAAACCTGCTGGCCCGCGAACTGGCCGGTATACCGCTGGGTCCCCACAACCGCCTGTACGCCGGCTCCTGGAGCGACTGGGTCAGCGACGACAGCCGGCTAGTGGCCACCGGGGAGGAGGACGCCAAGCCTCAGCAGATGTAAAGCAGACCCATCCCCAGCTTTCTGTCACCCCACGACAGGCGCCCGGACCATGTCTCATTTCTGCTTTGGATGCATCGAATTCAGATGCATACTGGAGCCATGAAGACGCGGGAGCAATTGCGGATGCTGATTCTGGCGGTGCTGGAACGCCAGCCAGAGCACGGCTACGCCATAGCCCAGGCCATCAAGGCGCGCTCGGAAGGTCTGCTCACCGCCCGCGAAGGCAGCCTCTACCCGGCCCTTCACGCCCTGGAAGCCGAAGGCCTGGTCGAAAGCGAAGAGCACGATGTGGGTGGCCGGGTGCGCCGGGAATACCGACTGACCGAGAAGGGCAAAGGGGTGCTGGCCAAAGCCCGCAAGGAGTGGGAGAAGCAGGTGCGTGCTGTGGGGGCTGTGATCGGAGGACAGTCATGAACGCCCAGAACTGGCTCACGCGGGCCACCGGGGAGTTCCCGGAAGGCGTGACCCGGCGGGTCAGTGCTGAAACGCTGGCTCACCTTCAGGACACGGGTCTGCCCCAGGACGCGGACGTTTCGGTCGTGCTTGGGTCACCTGACGACACGGCGCGTGAATTGAGGCAGCTTTACCTGAGCCGAAGAGAGTGGGCCGGTCTTCAGCCGGGAAGCAGTTACCGGGCGCTGATCACCTTTGCCAAATGGGGCGTGTGGGCCGTGGCTGTTCTCCTTTGCATAGAGGCCCTGAATGAGATCAGCGTGCTGTACACAATGGCACTGGTGGTCTACCTGCTGGGGCTGGCCTGGACTCACAGGCTTCCCTATGTCCGGCGGTGGAATCTGCGAATGGGGGCCATGCTTGCGACCATGTGCGTGTTCAGGTGGCTGCCTGACCTGTGGAAAGACGCAGGTCTCAGCCCGGACTACCTCTGGGTGATTACCCCGGTTCTGCTGGTCAGCATGACGGCATACCTGTGGACAGAAAATGGCCGCCTGCGCCGCACGCTCACGCTTGAAGGAGAACCCGCATGAGCCTGGAAAAGTATCTGCAGGACGTGACCTGCCGGTTTCCACCCGACACGGCCGAGCGCATCCGCCGAGATCTTGAGGAGCACGCCCTGGCCCATATTCAGGAGCTGAAGGAAGCAGGACACCCGGATCCGGAAGGCACTGCGCTGGCCGCTCTGGGCTCGGTCTCGGAGGTCTACCGGGCCCTGGAGCAGCAGCACTACACCCTGTTACAGGAAACGGAGTTGGAGGCCATCCGGGCGTACCGGAACGTCAAAGTTCAGAGCCTTGCCCAGATCCTGCTTGGATTCCCCCTGTGGCTCGCACTTCCATTTTTGAATGTGCTGCTTGACCCGGAGGAGACGTTTTTCTGGGGATGGTACGCCGCCTACGTCCTGGGCCTTCTGCCAATCCTGGCACTGGAATGGTGGATCCCCCGGCATTTTGCCACCCGGAGTGCCAGGGTACTGCTGGGGCTCCTGCGTTTTATGTGGTTTCCGATGATGTACCTAGGAATGCATCTGGTATGGCAGGAGGAAGATGACTTCTGGTTCGGGATCGTCGGAACATTGGCGGGCCTTGGCGTCCTCCTGCTGATTCCGAGCGGACCAAGTGTCCTGTGGGCTTATGTCCGCAAAGCGCTGCGCAATGCCCGCTGACCGGTGAAAAAGCAGAACTGGGTAGCCCCTCCAAGTCCCGTGGCCAGCAACATGATGCACCGAAGGTCATTTTCGTCACATTAGGCAAAGAGTTAACTTATCTTAAAGAAGATGAAGATCTCTCCTTATCTCGTGCTCGCTCCTGTCGCTGTTCTATCGGCCTGTACTGCGGCCATTCCGCAGGAGCCCTTCAGGGCTGGCGATGTGTTTGTGATGACCGGACTGACGAAAGACAATCAGGGAGTCTCCCAGACCTTCACCCTGCGGGGTAAGGGCACCTGGGACAAGGACGAGTGGGACTATGACGCCGACGGTACCGGTACAAACACCGCTTCTCTGACGATTTCAGCCGAACAGGACTTCGTGTCTGTCTTTGACTATCAGGAGGCTCCTGTCGGCAAGACGATCGGCAGTGCCCAGGTTCTGGCATGCCTGGCTCCTGTCTCCGGCCCAGGATGGAAAGTGGCCAGTGGCCGCCTGCTCCGGACTACACACGACAACGTCCGCACCATGGTGGCCACCTGGAACACCCAGTCCAAGGAGAACGCCTACGCCGCATTAATCGAAGCCACCGGTACCTGCGTCCTTAAACGCCAGTAAACATTACGGGGCTTTATCAGATGGCGTGGTCAGGGTGCGGACCCTGACCACGCCATCCTGAAATTCCAGCGTCAGGTCCTGGGTACCCCCCACCTGCTCGGCGCGCGTGACCGGCTGCCTGGCTGCGTCACGTACCAGCGCGTAGCCCCGGGCCAGCGTGCGCCCAGGCGTGAGCCCCAGGGCCTGCCTCATCAGGGCGTCGGTCTGTGCCTGGGCGTGATCGGTGGCGCGGTGGGCAGCCCGCAGGGCACGGTCCACGGCCCAGGCTGCCCCGGCGTCCGCGTTCAGCAGCAGTTGCGCGGCATGGGCGCGGATGGTTCGGGCATGCTCCTGGGCCTGCGCAGCGGCCTGCACCACGGTGCGCACGATCAGGGCAGCGGCCTTGCTGGGGGTGTCGGTGCGGATGGAAGCCACCTCGTCGGGCAGGGTATCGTCGCGGGCGTGCCCCAGGCCAGTGATCACAGGAACTGGAAAAGTCGCCAGGGCGCGCACAAAATCCAGGTCATTGAGCCAGGCGAGGTCCGTCACGGCGCCGCCGCCCCGGATCACGACCAGGGCGTCCAGGGGCTCCCGGGCATGCAGGACCCGTGCCTGTTCAACCGCACGGGTCAGACTGGCTGATGCTTCACGGCCCTGAAAAGTGGCTTCCAGATACCCGAACCGGACCAGCCCAGCAGCCTCCAGCGCGTCCGCCTCGCGCCGGAAATCGCCCAGACCGGCCGCTTCCACCGGGGCAATCACCGCCACCCAGGTGAAATCGGAGGGGGCCGGCAACAGGCGATTGAGGCCGTAGACCCCTTCGAGCAGCAGGGCCTGCCGCATGGCGTCGAGTTTCAGCGCCGTGTCTCCCAGCGTAAATTCCGGAGCGATGTCGAGCACATTCAGAGAAAATCCGTACTGGGCGTGAAACTCGGCGGTGCAGAACAGCAACACCTTCACCCCGGCCGTCAGGGTTCCGCCGGTGGCCTTCCGGAACTTGCCTTCCAGGCTGAAGCGTTCACGGGCCCAGACGGTCGCGCGGCACTTGGCCACCTCCACGCCGTCTTCGAGCTGCACGAGGTCCAGGTACAGATGACGGCGGTCGGTCACGCTGACCAGTTCGGCACGCACCCACACACCGCCCGGTACTCCCCTGGCGATGACCTGCCCCACATAGGTCAGCACATCGGCCAGTTCCAGAAACTGCTCCGGCGGACGCGCCGTGTCTTTCTTGCGTTTACGCCCGCTCATGTGGCGGCTCCCAGCCGGTCTCCCAGCAGCCGGCCAGCCACGGCCGCCAGGACGCCCAGGCTCACGCTCAGGCTGATGTACAGCAGCGCCATCCCCCCGGACCCACGCGCCGTCAGACTGTCGAGTTCCACGCTGAAGGTGCTGAAGGTGGTAAAAGCCCCCAGAAACCCTGTGCCGAAGGCCAGACGCGCGGTCTCGGGCCAAAGTCCGCGCCCCACCAGGGCCACCGTCAGGCCCAGCAGAAACGAGCCCACCACGTTGATCAGCAGGGTCGGCACCGGAAAGCCGGAGCGAACCAGCGGCGTCAGGACCAGCATCACCCCGTAGCGGGCCGCGGCCCCCAGCGCCCCGCCCAGCATCACCCACAGCCACGTGCCCACGCAGCACAGCATAGGCGACGTAGCATGGGCGTCATGATTCGTGCCCGCCTGCTGGCCACTGGCCAGGAATTTGACTGGCAGGACCAGACCAGTGGTGTGTGGGTGGATGCGCAGGCGGCGACCGACGCCGAACTGGCCCAGTTGAAAGCCGCCTTCCCGCTGAACCGTCTGGCCCTGGAAGACGTGCTGGAGGTCGGGCACTGGAGCCGCGCCGAGCAGTATCCGGAACATGCCTTTATCACGGTGCGCAGTTACGCGCGCCCCGACACCGACGACGAGTTCACCGAGCGCCTCAGCATCTTCGTGTTCGACGGCGCCGTGCTAACGCTGAGCAGCCACGGCACCCTCGCGCTGGGCCGGGTGTGGCCGCTGGCCAACGGCCGCGAGGCGCTCAACAGCCCGCACGAGGTGACCTACGAACTGCTCGACCATACGGCCGATACCTTTTTTACGGTCGCCGATACGCTCGAAGAGCAGGTAGACAAGCTGGAAGAACGGGTCTTCCAGAATGAACGAAGGAATCCAGTGGCCGACGTGTTCGAGCTCAAGCACCTGATTACCCAGGCCCGCCGGCTCGCCAACGAGGCCCGGGAAGCGACGGCCATCCTGGGACGTTACGCTGCGGCGTCTCCCGCCGATCTGGTGCGCTACCGCGATGTGCAGGACAGCTTTACGCGGGCGGTCAGCCGCTTCGAGGGCCTGCGCGAATATCTGACCAGCCTGCTTGACCTGCACCTGAGTCTCCAGAGCCAGCGCATGAACGAGGTCATGCGGACCCTGACGGCCGTCAGTGTCATCTTTCTGCCCCTGACCTTTCTGGCCGGGGTGTGGGGCATGAATTTCGAACACATGCCGGAACTGCGCAGCCCCTACGGTTATGTCTTCGCCTGGAGCAGCTTTCTGCTGGTCGGCGGCCTGCTCGCGGCGTACTTCAAGCGGCGCGGCTGGTGGTAAGTGACCGTGCTGGCTGCCCCAGGGCCAGTCCTGCGCCCACCAGCAGCACCGCTGCACTGAAGCCCAGACCCAGCCGCAGGCCCCCGGCACTGTCTGCGGCCAGTCCAGTGAGCAGTGGTCCGGCCACCTGACCCAGGGCAAACACACTGGTAAACACAGCGATGCCGCGCGACCAGGCGTGTTCGGGCAGAACCCGCCGGGTGATCACCGTCGTAAAGGTCACCACCGCCAGGAAGCTCAGCCCGAACAGCACGCCGGACAGAAGCAGCGCAGCCGGATGTGACGCGACCAGGGGCAGGGCCGCACCAACGGCCAGCAGCAGCATCAGCAGGGCCATGGCCCGGGCCCCGGTGGCGCGCGTCATCAGTGGGCCCCAGACGAACGGATTGGCGATCACGCACACACCCAGCAGGGTCCAGAACGGGGTGATCAGCCCTTCTGCGCCCAGTGAACGCAGGAACGCCACGATAAAGGTCATGTACGCGATGTAGCCCACACCGAAACAGGCATATGCAGCCAGGGTGAACCCCAACGGGCGGAGGGAGGCGTGTCCCTCTCCCTCCGGGAGAGCCGGGGCCCGGTCCGGCAGGCGCCCCAGCGTGCGCAAGGTCAGGGCCAGACACACCAGCGACGTGGCCCCCAGCGCCGCCCACGCCCCACGCCACCCACTGGCCAGCAGCGGAGGCACCAGCAGCGCCGACAGGACGATACCAATGCCGGCACCGCCGTAGAAGACACCCAGCAGGCGGGCGCTCTGCTCCGGGTAGGCGCGCGCCGCCAGTGCCGCCAGCCCTCCCCCACTGACAAAGACCCAGGCGCCACCCAGTCCGGCCAGCAGCCGCCACAGCAGCAGCGCGGCGCTGTCCGAGGTGAGCGCGCAGGCCAGCAGCGCCAGGGCGGTGAGCAGCATTCCGGCCTGAAAGGTACGGCGAAGGCCGGCCCGGCCCGAGAGCCAGCCGGCACTCAGGGCACCCAGCAGATACCCCAGGGCATTGACAGCGTTCATGCTGCCGGACAGGGTGAAGCTCCAGTTCAGATCCGAGCGCATCACCGGCAGCAGCAACGCGTAGGCGAAGCGCGCGAATCCCAGGGCCACCGCGCCGCCCAGCGACAGCGCCAGCATGTCGAGCAGGGCCCGGGCCGCAGGAGAGAGCCGCTGCCTACCGGTCATCACAGACCCTCAGGCGCGGCGGATCAGGGTGCGGAAGGTCAGGTCGTAACGGTTTTTCTCGTCGGCGGCCCGCTCACGCTCGGCACTGACCTCCCACTCGCCGGGCAATTCAGGGAAGAACGTGTCGCCATCGAGCACCGCGTGGATCACGGTCTGCTCCACGCGCGTGAGCTTCTGCAGGTACAGCCGGTAGATTTCCTCGCCTCCCAGGATGGCGATCTCAGGAGCGTCACCGGCAGCTTTCAGGGCTTCCTGAGGGGTATGCACCACACTGCACCCGGGCGCCAGGAAGCCGGGATTGCGGGTCAGGACAATGTTGTCGCGCCCCGGCAGCGCCTGCCCCAGCGAGTCGTACACCTTGCGGCCCATGATGTTCGGCTTGCCGACGCTAAGCCGCCGGAAGTGCGCCAGGTCAGCCGGCAGGTGCCAGGGCATGCCGCCATCTTTGCCGATCACGCGGTTTTTGGTCATGGCGACGATGGCGACCAGTTCCAGCCTAGCCGACATGCTGCACCTCGATACCGGCAGAGCGCAGAATCTCGGCCCCGCTGGGCAGACCCGACTGCACCCGGCTGGTCTCACTGTAAACGGCGGCAAAGGCCACCCGGCCCACCCGGCGCGAATTGACGATCAGGCGGGCGCAGGTGGCGCAGGGCTCGTGGGTCACGTATAAGGTGTGGCCCTCTCCGTTCCAGTTGGCGGCCAGCAGGGCGTTGACCTCCGCGTGAATAAAGCCGCTGTGGCCCTGGTCCAGGCTCTCGCGCTCGTTCGGTTCCCCGGCAGCGCGGCCGTTGTATCCCACACCTACCACCCGGTGATGCCGGTCCAGGATGCACGCTCCCACCTGCACCTTCGCGTCGGCGCTGCGGGAGGCCCACAGCCGCGCGGTGGCCAGGCCCAGCTCATCGAAAGTAGGTCGGTTCATCAGCGTTTCTCCAGAGCCGTGCAGAGTTGCGCAGCGACCTCATTCAGTTCGGCACGTGAGGGCTGAGGCCAGGAAACCTCAATCTTAAAACCGTCATCTTTCAGACGCGGGAAGACATGCATGTGCACGTGAAAGACATCCTGAAAGGCGGCTGAGCCGTTGGCCATCCACAGATTAAAGCCTTCACAGGGGAGATCACTGCGCTCAAGGGCCTGCGCGACCTGCTGCGAAAGTTGAGCCAGCGCGGCAGCTTCTGCAGGCGTCAGGTCCGTAAATGTAGCCGCGTGACGCCTTGGGACGACCAGGGTGTGCCCTGTATTGAATGGACTGATTGTCAGAAAAGCCAGACAGAGTTCGTTCTCGGCCACCACACTCGACTCGGCTTCTCCCCTCAGAATCTTGCAGAAAATGCATTCCTGCTCGCTCATACCGCCACCGGAGCCTTGATTCCGGGGTGTGGGTCGTAGCCTTCCAGCGTAAAATCCTCGAAGCGGAAATCGTCCAGCTCACGCACGGCCGGGTTGAGGTGCATGACCGGCAGTGTGCGCGGTTCGCGGGAAAGCTGCTTGCGCGCCTGCTCCAGGTGGTTGGTGTACAGGTGGCAGTCGCCCCCAGTCCAGATGAACTCGCCGGGTTCGAGCCCCGTGACCTGCGCGACCATCAGCGTCAGCAGCGCGTAGGAGGCGATATTGAACGGCACACCCAGGAAAATGTCGGCTGAGCGCTGGTACAGCTGGCAGGACAGTCGCCCGTCCGCCACATAGAACTGGAAAAAGGCGTGGCAGGGGGGCAGGGCCATCTGCTCGATCTCCCCGACATTCCAGGCACTCACGATCAGCCGGCGTGAGTCGGGGGTACGCCGGATCTGCTCGACCACCTGGGCAATCTGGTCGATGTGCCGTCCGTCCGGCGTGGGCCAGCTGCGCCACTGCACTCCGTAGACCGGGCCCAGCTCGCCGTGCTCGTCAGCCCATTCGTCCCAGATGGTCACGTCGTGTTCGCGCAGGTACGCGACGTTGCTGCTGCCCTGCAAAAACCACAGCAGCTCGTGAATGATCGACTTCAGGTGGGTACGCTTGGTGGTGACCAGTGGGAAGCCCTGCGCGAGGTCAAAGCGCATCTGGTGCCCAAAAACCGAGAGGGTGCCGGTCCCGGTCCGGTCGGTTTTCTCGGTGCCGTGCTCCAGCACGTGCCGCATGAAGTCGAGGTACTGCTGCATGACGGTCAGCCTACTTCCTGGAAAGGCGGGTCTGCATGGGACCGTCCAGGGTACCCCTCAGGCATCCTGGGAGCAACCCCCCCCATCCCCTGTGGCGTAGTGGTTGATATGTCAGCATGTGTTCATTCCTGGTCCGCTGCCGTGACCAGCCTGCTTCTGCTGGTCGGCTGCGCACCGGACCCTGCGCCTCCCAGTGTGTTCGATGCGGGTGTGCGTGAGCTGCGCGAGCATTACCACGGCTATTCGGCAGTTCCGCTTGAACCTGTAGTGATGCGGGCTCGGGCAGCCCTGAAGGCGCAGTGCGCCGCAAGCCCCTGCACCCCCCTGAATGACTATGAGGCGCTCAGGAGCATTACCGACGCTTTGCAGGACAGCCACAACTGGGTCTATACGCCCACTCAGATAGAACAGATGGGCAAGCTGCTCAAGGCCAGTCAGTCCCCCCTGCTCAGCTACGGTGTGGTCGCACTGAGTACTGGCTCCCGGTAGGTACTCGTACAGGACGTCGTGGTGGGAAGCCCAGCAGAAAAGGCTGGCCTGCAGCCCGGAGACCGGCTGACCAACCTGAATGACCAAGGACCACCTGGAACCGTTGAAGGGCTGCAAAAGGCTGAGATCTTCGATGATCCGCCGCTGCTGAAGGTCCGGGTGGAACGCGGGCCGGTGAGACGGGCGCAGATTCGCACCCTTACCCTGGAGCCGCGAGTGCTGCGCCGCATGCACCTGCCGTTGCTGTATACGCCCCCGGACGCGCCGGTGGGTGTGCAGGTCCTGCGTATTCCCAGTTTCAAGGAAGGGCGGCGGGTCGGGCCACGGGTGCATGCCCTGGTCCGTCAGGCACAGAAACAGGGCACACGTAAGCTGATCGTGGACCTGCGTCATGGCGGTGGCGGCCTGTTGCAAGAGTGCCTGATGGCTGCTGGAGCCATCATAGGTCCGGCTCAGGTCAATTCCGAAAGCCGACGAGGACCATCTTCCGCCGAGTGGACCGGCCGCCGGGTCCAGTTGCAGAGAGATCTGATCATCACAAGGCCATGGTGGCACGCGTCCTCCCGCTCACACGTTCTGGCTTTTCCCGCCCGCTGGCACGGCGAGACGGTCGTGCTGGTAGACCGGGGCACCGCCTCGTGCCACGAGACCATGGCGTATCTGCTGCAGCGCACAGGCATCCCGGTGCTGGGCCTCCCGACAGCCGGGCTGCTCTCCACCTCTGTCTTATGGCGTGAACTCCCCGGGGGCGGAGCCCTTCAGGTCTCGATGTACCGGAAACTGGACAGCCAAGGAAAACCCATGCTCCACCGTGTGACCCCTGATATCCGGGTGGTGGATGATCCGCAGGTCTTTGCCGCCACGGGCCATGACCCGGCGCTGCAGGCTGCCTATCGGCGGCTGGCCGTGCAGCGTTGATGGACGCGGCCCACTGCGTTCCCTCCCCCGTGACAGGAGTGCCCCTTTACACTCAGAAGGTATGACCAACATCCGCAAAGAGTCCGACACGATGGGCACGCTGGACGTCGCCGCCGACCGGTACTGGGGCGCGCAGACCGAGCGCAGCATCCACAATTTCCCGATCGGCCGGGACACCTTCGTGTGGGGACGCCCCGTCATCCGTGCACTGGGCATCCTGAAAAAGGGCGCCGCGCAGGCCAACGCCGACCTGGGCGAACTGCCGCGTGACGTGGCCGACCTGATCGTGCAGGCCGCTGATGAAGTGATTGCCGGCAAGCTCGACGACCACTTCCCGCTGGTCGTGTTTCAGACCGGCTCGGGCACCCAGAGCAACATGAACGCCAACGAGGTCATCTCCAACCGCGCCATCGAGATCGCGGGCGGAGAGATGGGCTCCAAGAAGCCCGTGCACCCCAATGACCACGTCAACCGCGGCCAGAGCAGCAACGACACCTTCCCGACCGCCATGCACATTGCGGTGGTGCTGGAACTCAGCGAGCGGCTGTACGGCAGCGTGGGCAAACTGCGCGACACGCTGGACGCCAAGGCGAATCAGCATGCCGGGCTGGTCAAGGTCGGGCGCACGCACCTGCAGGACGCCACGCCCATCACCCTGGGCCAGGAGATCGGCGGCTGGGTCGCGCAGCTCGACTACGCCCTGGCGGAAGTGCGCCACGCCGGTGAGGGCCTGCTGGATCTGGCCATCGGCGGCACGGCGGTCGGCACCGGCCTGAATGCCCACTCGCAGTTCGGCGACCTGGCCGCGCGGAAGTACAGCGAGGAAACCGGCTTTCCATTCCGCAGCGCGGAGAACAAGTTCGCGGCCCTCAGCGCTCACGACGCCCTGGTGCAGACCAGCGCCGCCCTGCGCACCCTGGCCGGTGCCCTGATGAAGATGGCCAACGACGTGCGCTGGCTGGCTTCGGGGCCCCGCAACGGCATCGGCGAGATCACCATTCCCGAGAACGAGCCCGGCAGCTCGATCATGCCCGGCAAGGTCAACCCCACCCAGAGCGAGGCCATGACCATGGTGGCCACGCGCGTGTTCGGCAACGACGCCACCGTGGCCTTCGCGGGCAGCCAGGGCAACTTCCAGCTCAACGTGTTCAAGCCGGTTATGGTGCACGCGGTGCTGGAGTCCATTCGCCTGATCAGCGACGCCTGCCTCGCCTTCAACGACAACTGCGCCGTGGGCATCGAGCCGAACCTGGAACGCATCGAGCACAACCTCAGCATCAACCTGATGCAGGTCACGGCCCTGAACAAGCACATCGGTTACGACAAGGCCGCGGCGATTGCCAAGAAGGCGCACAAGGAAGGCAGCAGCCTGAAGGATGCTGCCCTGGCACTGGGGCACGTCACCGAGGAGCAGTTCGCCGAATGGGTCGTGCCGCTGGATATGACCCACAGCTGAGCAGGAGGGTTCAAAGTGGTGGGGGCTCAGGCGCGCCCTGAGTCATGAACGCCGGTGTCAATCCGGGCCGCGGGAGCATCGTGCTCCCGCCGCTGTCTGCCAACCTGGTCATGGTATACGGCGTGTTTTCCGTTCCGCCTTCCAGAGTCGTCAGTTCGCCCGGTCAGGCCCCTGGATCTCGGCCCGCAGGACCGTGCGCATGATCGTGCCGCTGTGTGGTGGGCGCACTCATGCGCCGGGCGTGGAGGCGCGGGCAGGCGCGACAACATCTGCACGTCACCTGCGCAGCGCACGGCGGTAGATCAGGGTGAACGGAAGGGCGCCCACCACGGTGTGGTTGAGCAGGTGCCACCGCTCTGCATAATCTGCACCCCAATCACCGTAATCACACATGCCGGGGAACCTTCTACCGGCCAGTTCCAGGGCGATAAAACAAGGGTTGAGTAGGTGTGGCACGATTTCTGTGCCAGCCAGGAACACGACCGGGCCGAAAAACACCAGCAGCCTTCGTCCAGCGCTGGTCCTCCGGCCGTGCAGCAGGTCCCAGATTCCGGTCAGCAGGCTGGGTCCATCCGGCAGAACGGTGAGCCCGTACCCCAGCGTCGAGATAATTATGGGCGCGTTTTCCGGCCCCGGTCTCCTCCTGGGCGTTTCGCCGCCTGACGGGAACAGGGCAACCAGCAATCCGCCCAGAAGCCCGACCGCGATAGAAAAAAGCAGTGTTCGCCACGAATAACGCGCCAGCCGGTCTGCCAGCCGCTCGGCACGCGTCGCCGGCATGGGCACCGGACGGCTGCTGGGCTCCGAAATGCTCATAACTAAAAGTATTCAGGGGTGCTTGTCTGTCCAGCACCATTCCTCCGGAGCACGGGCAGATAAACCTCCCTTTAAGCGGCTCTCGTGAAGGGGGCGTCCCACGCAGGCAAGCTGAGGCATGACTGACGACCAGAAAAATCCCCAGGGCCATGACCCCGCCGAGCAGTCACCCGCCGAGGGCCAGAGCCATCCCATCCCCGAGGCGGCCCATGGCAAGAACCCCGGGGTAGACCCCGCAGCCAAGGACGCGCCTGCCGAAGGTGGCCGCGACGAAGTCGAGGACAGCGACACACCCGGGCAGTAACCGCCCGCTTCTCTGTTCACCCACGCCCATGACTGAGTCACCGGTCCTGAATGTGGTCCGCCCGGCCCCGGAGCGGGCCGAACTGCTGCAGTGGATGTACGCCAGGTTGCGCGACGAGTATGGTGAAAAACCACTGGAGCCCCGGCGCGACCCCATGCACGAGTTGGTCAGCACGATCCTCTCGCAGCGCACCAACTGGCGCGACGAGGACGCCGCGTATCAGGAACTGCGAACCCTGGGGGACTGGGACGCCATTATTGCCGCGCCCACCGAGGCGGTGGCTCACGCGATCCGCCGCAGCAACTACCCCGAGAGCAAGGCCCCGCGCATCCAGGCGACGCTGCGTGCCATCCGTGACGCCCCGGGAGGCTATGACCTGGACTTTCTGCGTGAGTTGCCGGTCAAAGACGCCCTGAAATGGCTCACCGACCTGCCGGGGGTAGGGGTCAAGACGGCCAGCCTGGTGCTGCTGTTCAATTACGCCCGGCCGGTCTTTCCGGTGGATACTCACGTGCACCGGGTCAACACTCGGGTCGGAACCATTCCCCGTATGGGCGAGCAGGCTGCCCACCGCGCGTTGCTGGGGCTGCTGCCCCCTGAGCCACCTCTGCTGTACGAACTGCACATCAATCTGCTGAAGCACGGGCAGAAGATCTGCACCTGGAGCCGCCCGCGCTGCCGTCAGTGTGTCCTCCGTGAGCGCTGCGACGCCTTTGCTCTGTACGGCGATCAGGTGCCCAGCTTCAGTGAGAAAGCCCCGCCCTCCGCCTGAGGCGCCCCGGTCAGCCCCGTTCGCGCTCGCGCAGCACTAGTTGCACCAGTCCCAGCAGCATCAGTTCCTCATCCTGTGGCTGCCCGGGACGCAGTTCCTCGACTGTAAAGCGTCGTGACAGGAAGCTGCGTTTCTTGTGCACCCGGTAAGCTGGCTGCCCACCAATGTCGGCCACGGTGTAGGTGGGATTGACCAGGTAATCAAAGCCCATAGCCACCAGATCGCCCACCACCGGCACCGCGCCGATCAGACCTTCGACGACACTCATCCAGGGATGGTCGTCGCGGATGGTAAAGCGGGCTTCGCCCTGCGGGCCCAGCAATTCGTAGCTGGCGGCCCAGAGCGTGCGCACCCCCTGAGCCTGGAGGGCGCCGACCTCGCTGCCGTCCACCCGACGCAGTTCGCGGCGGGCCCGCCAGTCCAGCGCTCCGGCCATCAGCCCCCGGGCCCGCATGGCGTGGGTCTGCACCCGGCGTTCCTCGTCGGCGTAGACGCGTACCTCGTCGCGAATGCTGAAGGTCTTCTCCTTGACCACCGCGATCAGTCTGCCGCTGGCGTCGGTGACGCGCAGTTCGGTAAACAGGCTGAATTTGAAATCGATGTTCAGCGGAAAAACCGGATTCATGCTCTGGAGTATGCGCTCAGGACGGCTGAGGTTCCCACAGGTCAAAGCGCGCCCCGGCCCCGACGCCTGCGGTCTGGGCCCAGACGGCTGCCGGCTGCGCCTTGCGGGCCTCAGGCTGCACGGTCTCGATCCGCACGGCGCCGCTTCCCGCAGCCACCACCAGACCAGCCTCGTCTATCCGCAACACCTCGCCGGGCTGACCCTGTCCTTCCACGGAACTCAGGCCCCCGAGCTTGAGACGCGCTCCGCTCAGAAAAGCGGTCGTCTGCGGCCAGGCAGCCACGCCACGAAAGCGGTTGACAATCGCCTGGGCCGGATCACGCCAGCGCACAAATCCATCCTCCTTGACCAGCATGGGGGCGTGGGTGGCCTGAGCCTCGTTCTGGGCAGTAGGCCTCAGGGCGCCGAGTTCTTCCAGGGCCTGCACGATCAGCCCCGCTGCCTGCGTCGCCAGGGCGTCCGCCAGTTCAAGGCTGGTCCAGGCAGGCTCAATAGTCAGTTCCTGTTGCAGCACAACCGGGCCAGTGTCCATGCCCTCGTCCGTCTGCATGATGGTCGTACCGGTCACCGCTTCACCCGCGATCAGGGCCCACTGAATGGGCGCGGCTCCCCGGTAGCGGGGCAGCAGGCTGGTGTGGGTATTCAGAAAGCCGTGGCGCGGCACCCGCAACAATGACGCCGGCAGAATCTTGCCGTAGGCGCAGGTCACCGCCACGTCCGCGCCCGAGTCCCGCAGGGTGGTCTCAAAGGCGGCGTTGCCGCGCAATTTCGCGGGTTGGGCAAGCGGCAGGCCCAGTTCGGTGGCGCGGGCTGCAACCGGCGGCGGCGTCAGTTTCAGACCCCGGCCGACCGGCTTGTCCGGTTGGGCCACCACCAGCACAACGTTGAAACGCTCACGAATGGCGTCCAGCACCGGCAGGGCAAAGGCCGGGGAGCCAAAAAACGCCACGCGCGGCCTGCCTGGCAGCGCCGTCAAGATCCGCGCTCCTGGCGGCGCTGCCCTTCTAGCACCGTCAGGTCATTCAGGTGCTGCTTGGCCTTGCGCTGCATAGCCAGCAGGTCGCGGCGGTGGTCCTCGGTGACCTCGGGCGGCAGGCGGTCCAGGAAGAAGATGCCGTCCAGGTGGTCGGCCTCATGCTGGAACACCCGTGCCAGGTAATCGTCGGCCTCTATGGTCCTCTGCACGCCGTCCAGGTCGGTATAGCGCACCTGGATGGCGCGGGCACGCGACACACCCTCCTCGTAGATGCCCGGAATGCTCAGACAGCCTTCCTGGTACGAGCGGTCTTTTTTCTTGTCCAGCACGCTCAGCACCGGGTTGAGCATCACGAATTCGCGCAGGACGCGCGACTTGAGGGGGGTGTCCTGCCCCTCGTTCTCTTCCTCATCGTCCTCGTATTCGACCGCCACGAACATGCGCACCGGCAGGCCCACCTGCGGCGCCGCCAGGCCTACGCCGCGTGCCTCGAACATGGTTTCGAGCATAGTATCGGCGACCTGACGCACGGTCTGGGGGTCAAAGCCAGGCACGGTCAGCGTGTCGGTGTGCTGCAGTGGCCGGGCCTTGCGGCGCAGCACCGGGTCGCCGTACAGGCGGATGGGATAGATGCGTGGAGAGTCGCTGGGAACCGTCACAGTACCCCGTTTTACCAGAGCCCCGCCACGTGCGCCCAGGATGAAACGCGCAATGGAGAGCAGCAGGCCCCTGCTTGCGTGTTCTCTCACGACCTCCCCACCCCGGCAACGGAACATCAGCCCGGAAGGTTCTGCACCGTTTCAAGGCTCTGCATAGCTTCGCGGCTCTGCAAAACCCCATGGCCATCCTCTGCCCCCAACTGCTCCCCGAATGGAGGTTTCCTATGACCCGACACGTTCTGACCGTCACGGCCCTGATGCTCTTGTCCCTGACGCCTGCGCTCGCCCAGATCACCCCTGCCCAAACTACCCCGGCCCAGAGCGCGCCGACGCAGTCTGCCCCTGCCTCTTCACCCAGTGCTGCGGGTGCCCAGCCCGCCGATCAGTCAGCGGCTCAGGCCCGCACGCTGGCAGAGCGTGCCCGCGCCATGTACCCCAGGGGCAGTGCCAACATTGACCAGCCGCTCTGGAAGCAGGCGGCCGCCGCCGCTGAGGCCGCTGTCAGTGCCGAGCCCACCAACGCGGAATACCTGAAACTTCGTGCACAGATCTATACCGAGGTGGGCTTCTGGCGGCAGGCGGAACTGGCCTGGGCCGCCTACTTCCGGGTGGCACCAGCCCAGGGGAACACGGCGGAAACGCGCCAGGCCGCTGCCGTGCAGTACAACCTGGGCTACGCCGCCTACACCCGCAATCAGGGAGCGGAAGCGGCGCGGTTCTTTGCGGCCTGCCTGCAGCTTGACCCGGCCAGCGTGCCCTGTACCACCTGGGCAGCCCGCACGGCGCTGGAAGCCGGCAGCTATGCCCAGGCCCAGACCCTGTACGCCAGTGCGCTGCGGCTCAGCCCCGGAGACAAGACCCTGAGCTACTTCCAGACCGTGGCCCAGAACGCCAGCCGCTACGGTCCAGCCGCCACGCGCGCCTTCAGCCGGGCGTACCGGGACGCGGAAGCCGGGCGCAAGGCCCAGGCACTGGCCGGGTTTCAGGAAGCGGCCCGCAGCGCGCCGGGCTTTCTGGAAGCGCAGCGTGAGACCGGGCGGCTGGCCCTGGAACTGGGAAACGCTCAGGTGGCGTTAACGGCCTACCAGAAGGCCACGGGCCTCCCCGGGGCCACGGCAGCTGACCGCTACAACCTGTCCCTGGCCAAGGAGGGACAGAAGTACGGGCTGGAGGCGGTGCGCACCTTCCGCGAGGCCTATGCCCGTTACGCTGCAGGCAACAAGGCGGCGGCCGAACAGGGCTTTCAGGCCGCGACTGCCCGCAACCCGAACTACGCCAAGGCCTGGGCCTGGCTGGGCCGGGTCCGTTACGAAGCCAGAAATTTCCAGGCGGCTGCCGAAGCCTATGGGCGTGCTGTCCAGCTTGACCCCGCAGACAGGTCCAGTGCGCACTTCCTGCGTCTGGCCCAGCAGGACAGATAGTGCTGGTGAGGACCAGAGACTGGGCACTGTATGCGGCGTTCCCTGGAGAAGCTTTCCGGGGTTCCGAAGATCTTCCAGATGTATTCAGGAGGCAGCATGTCCGGTCCAGCAGCACCTGCCTAAGCACATCTGCGTCCGCTTTTTGCCACATTTTCCGCAGCACGCATGCAGGCAGCGTGGCATGGTAATCCGATGAAATACGACTGGCTGCAGCTGACCTCGCATGCCCTGATGGCGGTCCTGACCCTGGGCACCCTGGCCCTGCTGGTTTACGTCATAGTCTGAGAGCTCCGTTCTTTCCGCTCACCTGGCGCAAGCCAGGTGGGACTTTTATTGCCTCCAGGATTCGGCCGACAGCTTGACCACGTCGAGGACATCGACCGGCTCATCAGCATGTTCATAAAGGGCACCACGGTCCTGCACGCTCCATGAACGTGGCTTCTGGCTTCTACCCCGAAGCCGGCTGGCGGCCAGTCTTCAAGGCGACCTGCACCGTACACAGATAGGCCTGTGCCCCGACACATTTTGTCGGCCCCCGCAAACCGGTTCTATCGAACCTATGGTCGCAGGTCCGCAACCATGCCTTGGTCAGGCCAAAAAAGCAGCGAGAGCCCGTGGGGTTCTCGCTGCTTTGAGGGTGCGGGTGACTGGCCTTGAACCGGTCGGGGAGCCTGCATCTGGCCCGCTCGCACGTCCGTTTTTCAGAAGGTGGACGTCTCCCTTCGCTCCTGGAGAGGACGCAAGTATGCCGCTCTCCTCTGCCCAGCAGATGGGGAGAAGGTCAGGAGAGTTTCAGGTTTTCTCCTTTGGCGATGAGAAGACTGTCAAAGCATGCTCTGGCACAGGCAGATGGTCACGCCCCGAATCAGCATCCCTGCCGCAAGGACCTGCCAGTTCAGAGGCGGTTATGGGCCTGAGCCCGACATGCGCCTACAGTTCATGACAAAGGAAAAGCTGCCCCTCGAGGCAGCCTTGATTTCTTTAAGATAAGGCGATATTCACGCTATGTCAACACCAGTCGTCAAATGGTGATCCGAGTGTAGAGATTCGCCGCCTGGACGCTGGCTTTCGGCTCCATACCGGGTGTCTGGGTCATGCAGACCAATGAAAGATATGCGTTCCAGGGGCCAGCCGCACCGTGGCCCCACAACAGTGGGCCGCCTATGGGAACGGTGCTGCATTTCGATGCTCGACCTTCCATAACCCGCAGCACGAAATTCTTAGGAAGAACAGGTGTTCAATGCAGCCTGACCGGCCCCACGGAGGTGCGCCCAGCATGATTCACGGGTCGGCAGCGCACCACGGAACAGCAGAAGTCAATTGGTGATGGACGAGGCCCCGAGGAAACCAGCTATGAAAGAACCCCACCAGGACCGCACGGCGACCGCTTCCGATACACGTCTTCATCCCCGGCCGCAACTGACCCGCGACCATTGGCAGGACCTGAATGGAGTCTGGCGCTTTGCCCATGACGACGCGGATAACGGGCTCCGTGAACGCTGGTTCGAGCGTCCAGAAGCTTTCGATCAGGAGATTATCGTGCCCTATCCCCCGGAGAGCCGGGCCAGCGGACTGCGGGCCACCGGTTATCACCCGGTGGTGTGGTACCGCCGGACCATTGAGCTGGTGCCGGAGGACCGCAAGGGCAAAGTCCTGCTTCATTTTGGAGCGGTGGACTACCGGGCCAGGGTCTGGGCCAACGGACACTTGGTAGCAGAGCACGAGGGCGGCCACACGCCGTTTACCGCCGATCTGACCCACGCCCTGGTTCCCGAGGAGTCGCAGGTCATCGTGGTGCGCGCCGAAGACGACCCTCTCGATATGGCGCAGCCACGCGGCAAGCAGGACTGGGAACGGGAGCCACACGCCATCTGGTACCACCGCACCACCGGGATCTGGCAGCCGGTCTGGCTGGAAGTTGTGCCGCACACGTTTATCGAGTCCATCCGCTGGACCCCCGATGTCGAACGCAGCCGGCTGGGATTTCACCTACGCCTCAACAAGGCGCCCGACCGTGACATGCGCGTCCGGGTCCAGCTGAGTCTTCAGGGAACGCGCCTGGCCGATGACACCTACACCCTGGACGCCCAGGAGCTGTTGCGCGACATCGACATCCGCTCACTGCACTTCAAGGATGAGCGCAGCGATCTGCTGTGGACTCCCAGGAATCCCAACTTGATCGACGCGCAGATCAGCCTGCTCGACGAAGAGGAAATTGTCGACGAGGTGGGCAGCTACGCCGGCATGCGGAGCGTGGGCGTGCGGGATGGGCGCTTCCAGCTCAACGGCCGGGCCTATTACCTGAGAATGGTCCTGGCCCAGAACTACTGGCCCGAGTCCCACCTCGCAGCACCCAGCGAGGATGCGCTGCGCCGTGAGGTCGAGCTGGTCAAGGAGCTGGGCTTCAACGGCATCCGCATTCACCAGAAGGTCGAAGATCCCCGCTTCCTGTACTGGTGTGACCGGCTGGGGCTGGTGGTGTGGGGCGAAATGGCCAACGCCTATATCTTTACCCCCGAAGCGCAGCGCCGGCTCACCCGCGAGTGGCAGGACGTGCTGGAACGGGACTACAACCATCCCAGCGTGGTGACGTGGGTGCCGGTCAATGAAAGCTGGGGGGTACCGAATCTGGAAGGTGACCGCGCTCAGCGCTCGTTTGTGCGGGGGCTGTATCACCTCACGGCGGCGCTGGACCCCACCCGGCCCGTGATCGGGAATGACGGCTGGGAAATCGTCGAGGGCGACATTCTGGGGGTCCATGATTACGCCCTGGACGGCGCGACCCTCCGCGAGCGCTACTGCTCGGCCGAGGCACTGGAGCACACGCTGGCATCGGTGCAGCCCGCGCGGCGCAATTTCTACCTGGCGGGACACCACCGCAAGGGCGAACCCGTCATGCTCACGGAGTTCGGTGGACTTAGCCACGCGCCGGCCGATTCGGACCGCTGGTGGGGCTACGGGACCCTGCCCGATACCGACACCCTGCTCAGCAGCTACGAGGACCTTCTCAACGCGGTGCTGGACAGCCCGGTCATTGCCGGCTTCTGCTACACCCAGCTGACCGACACCGAACAGGAGACCAACGGCCTGCTGCGTGAGGACCGCACCCCGAAACTGGACATGAAACGGGTCAAGGCCATCAACACGCGCGTCTCCAGGGCTGTACAGCACGACGTGCTGCAGGAAATCCACGCCCTGGCCGACGAACGCCGCCGCGAGCAGATGCGCGCCCAGGCGTCCCAGCCAACTTCTGTCAACGACCGGTAATCCGGACCGGCAACTGCAGAGAGCCTCAATGGACTTCGAGCCTGCCTTCCCTGGTAGATCGCTACGGGAAAGCAGGCTCAATTGATGGCGGGGTAACCGCTAGGCGCGGGCCAGCAGCTTCATGCGCAGTTCGGTGGTGCCTTCGCCCAGTGCTTCGGTGACAGCCACACGGAAGCGCACGCCGTCGTGCATTTCCAGGATGGCTTCCGAGCCCTCACTCAGGTCAGGCACCGTCTGATCCAGCGAGACCCGCATCAGCCCCCGGCCGCCTTCAAGCGCTTCAATGCGCCCTGGCACGGCCAGGTCACCAAAGAACGCCATGATGGTGTTGAACTCTTTCATGGCTTCAGGCGTCGCCCATCATGAGGCCCTCGATGGTGTGCCCCTGCATGATGGGTTCGAGTTCATCGACCACCCGGCAGATCAGGTGGTCCTTGACTTCCTGCGGCAACTGCTCGTAGTACGCCCGGGTGAACTGCAGGTCGTGTTTCTCGTCATGGCCTGCGCCAGGCGCGTCCACTCCCAGCACCAGGACCGGACGGGCCTTGTTGCTGACATTCGCCGTGCCGCGGTGAATGGTCAGGGCGCTGCGCGCCGAGATATCGCCCATCTTGGGCAGCTTGCGCTGCGAGAGGGCGTGGTACCGGGGGAACAGCGACACGGGCGGGAACATGCCGTGGTCAAACTCGCTGGGATCGTCCCACTGGGTGCCCGGGGCAATCTCGAAAGGCCCCATGTCTTCCTCGACATCCACGGTGGTCAGGTTGAACGCCAGCGAGTTCAGGCGGCGGTCCACCAGCGTTTCTGAAGTGGCCGGGAAATCGCGGTGCCAGGGCTGGTCCTTGGCTCCGGGGTTGGGGACGTCAAAACCGATCTCGACAATCTTGTAGTTCGGGCCAAGCACGCTGGTGCACACGGCCACAATCCACGGATGGGTCACCAGGTCCAGGAAGCCGCTGATGTCTTCGGGATGAATCTCCACATAGTGCCGGTTGGTGCCGCGCCCGACCGCGCCGCCAGGACGGGCCAGGGCCGCCTGATACAGCTCCGGAAGTTCCCGGCCAAGCTGGGCCACCCACTCCCGTGGAAAGGCACCCTTGAGACCGATAATGCCGTCACCGTAGATCCCGGCCATGATGGCCGGCACGTCATACTGCTCCTGCACGGGCTTTGTCGCACTGCTGAGCGTCATAGGGTCCTCCGTAGGTGGGGGCCGGCGGTGCGGCCAGGAAATGGGTTCGGCGGGGTCTGTGGGCAGCGGTTCACCCATGATCGGGCACTATCGTGAGGGACATTGAAGATTGGGTTGTGATCCGGAGATGTCCCTACGGGTACTCCGGAGCCAGGACTCTCCTCTCGCCGTTCCCTGCCTCAGCAAGGCAGGGCCTGAACGCTCAGGGGCAGACGCTTCAGGTTTCCCGGCCATTCCCCTGATCGGCTTGCCGGAGCGCCTCCTCGAAGGTCCTCAGGGTGTCGGCACCGTACAGCACCATCCGGACCGTCATCTGCGGATGAACCCGCAGGAAATCCCGGATCGTCCCGAGGGCAACCTCAGCAGCCTGTTCGGGGGGATAGCCATAGACCCCGGTGCTGATAGATGGAACGGCCACCGACGGGCAGCCGTGCGTGGCCGCCAGTTCCAGACTGCGGCGGTAGGCACCGGCCAGCAACCCGGACTCTCCAGCGTTTCCGCCCCGCCAGACCGGTCCCACGGCATGAATGACAAAGCGGACGCCCTGCCGTTCCAGCCCGAACGCCGGGGTGATCACGGCCGTTCCGGTGGGCGTGCCCCCGATCTGGTGGATGGCACGTAAGAGTTCGGGGCCTGCGGCGCGGTGAATGGCCCCGTCTACCCCACCGCCCCCAGCCAGTTCCTTGTTCGCGGCCGTGACCACCGCACAGGTCCGCTGAGCGGCGATATCTCCCTGAACCAGTTCCAGTGGCATGCCCCCAGGCTACGCGGCCCCGGCCCGGCGCAAGTGCCAGGAAGGTTCAGGAATTGACCACCTGCTGCAGATCGGCCTCGCTGAGGGCGTCACTGCGGACCTGTGCAGCGCGCTTCACAGCGGCGCGGTCCTCTGGCGTCCAGCGGCTCTCCGGACGCTGCCGGGCCCGTTCGGCACCCTGCACGGCCTCCAGTTCCCGCACGGCGCGTTCCAGGTCATCGTTGACAACCACGTAGCGGAAAGCGTGGGCGTGCATGATCTCTTCGCGCGCGCGGGCCAGGCGCTTCTCGATCCGCTCGGGAGTTTCGGTGGCGCGGCCTTCCAGGCGCCGGCGCAGCTCGGTGAGGCTGGGCGGCATGATGAACACCAAAATGGCCTCGTCGCCCATACGCTCGCGGACCTGCATGGCCCCCTCGACCTCGATTTCCAGAATGACGTCCTGGCCCCGCCTCAGGGCTGCCTCGATAGGCTCAACTGGAGTGCCGTAATGGTTGCCTACAAAGGCCGCGTGCTCCAGAAAGCCGCCCTGCTGAACCTTCTGCTCGAAGACTTCTGGGCTGACAAAGATGTAGTCCACGCCGTCCACTTCACCCGGGCGGGCCTCCCGGGTGGTCCAGGAGGTGCTGTAAAAGACGTCCTGATCACGCAGCCACAGCTCACGCAGGGTGCCCTTGCCCACGCCGGACGCGCCGGTCATCACGATCAGCAGGCCGCGGGGCGGGGCGGTGGATTCAGCGGGAGTGGTGTGGGCCTCGAACATCATTGGGCCCACCATACCCGCCCTCACCCCCGGAGGCAAAGGCGCTGATATTTATCAGATAGCAGCGCAGGCTCCGGAGCCACGATCAGTTGCGTCCTGCCGGTCCCCGCCACCGGCGGTCCTGAACCGGCGATTCCAGCCCGCCCTAACCCCATACGCGGCCACACCGGGACCTGCCCGACACTCCTGGCTATCGCTGCTGGCTTTCGTCCAGGCCCACACCGAAGCCCTGGTCCAGCAGATCCTCGCTGTAGGTGCGGAAGGCCAGCATGGTCTGGGTCCGGATGATGCCAGCGACCTTGCGCAGGTGGCCGGTAACCACATCGTCGAGATCGTCGTAGCGGGCCAGTTTCAGGATGGCGACAATGTCCCACTCACCGGTCACGCTGTACACCTCACGGACGCTGGGGACACCCGCCAGGGCCTCGGCAGTTTCCGGAATGCGGTGGCGTTCGGCCTGGACCAACACGATTGCAGTGACCATGCCTGACATTGTGCCTGCCGGGCAGACAGACCGTGAGACATCTGCCAGGGGCCTGCCCGTGCCTTACCCTGAGGTATGTCCCGGCCCTTTCCTCTGCAGCCCGGTGAACTGCGCGACCTGCACGGTGTGCAGGAGCAGCACGCCCTGGGGGCCAGCCTGGCGGCCGCCTTGCCTCAGGGCGCGCTGCTGTTCCTGGAAGGCGAACTCGGCGCCGGCAAGACGACCCTGACCCAGGGTCTGGTGGGCGCGCTGGGCTTCCCCGAACCGGTCACCAGCCCCACCTACGCCCTGATCAACGCCTATCCCACCCCGTCCGGGCAGGTGCTGCATGTCGATGCCTACCGGGTGCGCGACGTCAACGAGCTGTACGAGATGGATCTCGAAGACCTGATCACTTCCTCGCGCCTGAGCGTGATCGAGTGGGGAGAAGGCCTGTACCAGGATTACCCCCAGGCGCCCATCCTCCGGCTTGCGCATGTGGACGGACAGCCGGAACTGCGCCGGGTAACCCGCGAGCGCTGAGAAAGACCATCGGAGGAGAGTGCGGGCATACAGGTTGCCTCGTCCGCCTCAGGGAGTGTTTCGCAGTCCTCCGCGGGCCCATGAGGGCAGCATTGCCGGTTTGACGCTGGTGAAAGGCACGGTTCCGGTCACAATAGGCAGATGTTGACCCTGGTCCTGAATTGCGGGTCCAGCAGCGTGAAATTTGCGTTGCTCGACCTTTCTGCAAATTTGACGCTGCTGTCGGGTCTGGCCGAACGTCTGGGGCAAGCCGGTGCCGTGGCCACGGTCAGCCGCAGTGAGGACAAACGCAGCGTGCCAGTGCCGGGCGGCAGTTACGCCGAGGCCTTCGAGGTTCTGCGTGCTGAACTGGACGCCCTGGGGGTGCGCGAGCAGATCCGCGCCGTGGGGCACCGCGTGGTGCACGGCGGAGAACGTTTCAGTGCCCCGGCACTTATCGACAGCGAGGTCATGGCCGCCATCCGGGCGTGTGTCCCTTTGGCACCGCTGCACAATCCCGCCAACCTTGCCGGGATTGAAGCGGCCCAGGAGGCCTTTGGCGGGCTGCCCCATGTGGCGGTGTTCGACACGGCGTTTCATCAGACCATGCCGGAAGTCGCCTTCCGTTACGCGGTGCCGGAATCCTGGTATGTCCAGCACGGCGTGCGGCGCTACGGCTTTCACGGCACCAGCCACGCCTATGTGGCCGCAGAAGCCGCCCGGATGCTGGCCAGACCCCTGGAGAAGCTGAATCTGGTCACCGCCCACCTGGGCAACGGCTGCAGCGTTGCGGCGGTCCAGGGTGGGCGCAGCGTGGACACCAGCATGGGCCTGACGCCACTTGAAGGTCTGGTCATGGGCACCCGCAGCGGAAATGTGGATCCTGGCCTGCACGAGTTCATGGCTCGTCAGGCTGGCCTGAGCCTGACTCAGGTCACCACCGCCCTGAACAAGGAAAGCGGACTGAGCAGTCTGTCAGGCGGGCTGGGAAGCGACATGCGTGAACTGGAAGCCGCAGCCGGGCGCGGGCATACCGGCGCGCGCCTGGCGGTCGCCGCCTTCGTCTACCGGCTGGCCAAAGAGGTGGCAGGCATGGCAGTCGCGCTGGGCCGGGTGGACGCCCTGGTCTTCACTGGCGGCATCGGTGAGAACAGTGCCACTGTCCGGGCAGCCACGCTGGAGCAGCTGGGGGTGCTGGGTTTCAGACTGGACCCGCAGGCCAACGCTCAGGCCGTGCGGGGCCAGAGTGGTCTGATTTCATGGCCCGGCAGCGTCCCGGCCCTGGTGGTCAAGACCAACGAGGAACTGAGCATCGCGCGCCAGACCCAGCAGGTGCTGGCTGCGCAGACAGGAGTCCGGGCATGAAAACCCTTTTTGTCGCGCCCACCCGCAACGGTGTGGGGCTGTCCAGCACCGCTCTGGGGCTGATGCGCGCCCTGGAACGCCAGGGGCTCAGGGTTGCTTTTCTCAAACCCATCGCCCAGACGCACGAGGCCCAGACCGACGACAGCGTGCATTTCGCACGGGTGCTGGCCCATGCGCTGACTCCGGACCCTATTCGTCTGGCGGTGGCCGAGGAGCAGCTCAGCCACGGCGGCGAAGAGGAGCTGATGGAAAACGTGATCGCCCTGGCGCGGGAAGCCAGCGCCAGCAGGGCGGACGGGCGCGCCGCGGACGTGCTGATCGCCGAGGGGCTGGCCCTGAACGAGCGCAACGTGTACGCCGGCGCGCTGAACGCCAGCCTGGCACGCAATCTGGAGGCCGACACGGTGCTGGTCACCAGCCTCTCGGGAGTGACGCCGGCGGTGCTGGCCGACGAACTGGAAATTGCTGCGCAGTCCTACCGCCGCAGCGATGGCAGCGGCCTGGCCGGGTACGTGCTGAACTTCGCGCCCACCGAGCTGGATTTCGGCAGCCTGATGGCTGAGCTGCGCGCCCGCAGCCAGGTGCTGGCCAGCGGTGAGCTGCCGCTGCTGGGTGTGGTGTCGGTCTCGCCTGGCCTGGCCGCGCCGCGCACTCAGGACGTGGCCCGCTACCTGGGGGCCGAGGTGATCAACGAGGGCGAGGCCCTCACCCGCCGCGTGACCAGCACGGTGGTGACCGCCAGGACGGTGCCCAAGATGGCCAGCCTGTTCACGCCCGGTGCCCTGGTGGTCACGCCGGGAGACCGGGAGGACGTGGTGATGGCCGCCTCCCTGACGCACCTCAGCGAGGTGCCGCTGGCCGGGTTGATGTTTACCTCCGGCAGCGCCCCGGAAGACAGCATCGAACGGCTGTGCCGCGCAGCGCTGACAAGCAGCCTGCCGGTGTTGCGGGTACCTACGAACTCGTTTCACACGGCCTCGAACCTCTCACGCATGGACCCGCGGGTGCCTCACGACGACACCGAACGCATGGAGCGCATGCTGGAGTTCATTGCTGACCGCCTCGACACAGTGCCGCTGGGGGCGCGGCTACGGGTGCCGCAGGAAGGCAGCGAGCGCCGGCTGCCGCCCAGTGCCTTCCGTTACGAACTGATCCAGAGGGCCCGTGCGGCCAACAAACGCATCGTGCTGCCGGAGGGGGACGAGCCACGGACCGTAAAGGCCGCCATCCGCTGCACCGAAAAGGGCATTGCGCGCTGCGTGCTGCTGGCCAGGCCAGAGCGGGTGCGTCAGGTGGCCGAGGGGCAGGGCCTGAGTCTGCCTGAGGGTCTGGAAGTGCTGGACCCCGACAGCATCCGGGGGCGGTACGTGGAACCCATGGTCGAGCTGAGGCGCAGCAAGGGCCTAACCGCTCCCCAGGCCGAGGCGCAGCTGGAAGACACGGTGGTGCTGGGCACCATGATGCTGGCGCTGGGCGAGGTGGATGGGCTGGTGTCCGGTGCCGTGCACACCACCGCCAACACCGTGCGTCCGGCCCTGCAGCTGATCAAGACCGCGCCTGGGGCGCAGCTGGTCAGCAGCATCTTTTTCATGCTGATGCCCGAACAGGTGCTGGTCTACGGCGACGCTGCCATCAATCCCAATCCCAATGCGCAGGAACTGGCCGATATTGCCCTGCAGAGTGCTGAAAGTGCCCGGGCCTTCGGGATTCCGGTCCGGGTCGCCATGCTGTCCTACAGCACCGGCGAGAGCGGCAGCGGCGAGGACGTGGAGAAGGTCAAGGAGGCCACCCGGCTGGTGCGCGAGCGCCGGCCGGACCTGCAGGTGGACGGCCCGCTTCAGTACGACGCTGCCTCGGTCCTGAGCGTGGGGCAGCAGAAGGCCCCCAATTCGCCGGTGGCAGGACGGGCGACAGTGTTTATCTTCCCGGACCTGAACACCGGAAACACCACCTACAAGGCCGTGCAGCGCAGCGCCGGGGTGGTCGCCGTGGGACCAATGCTGCAGGGGTTGCGCAAGCCTGTCAATGACCTGTCACGCGGCGCGCTGGTCGATGACATCGTGTACACGATTGCGCTGACCGCCATTCAGGCCACCCAGGTCAGCGAGGCGTAGGCATGCCGTGGTTTCCGGGTGGCCCAGCGCCCTTTACCATGAAGAATGGCTGCCAACGGCCCTGGTGACCACCTCAGTATTCCCCTTCATCAGCGAGCCCGCCTGAGCGTTGCGGATACACCAGGGGCCGCAGGTTACGTACTGGACGACGTTCCCTACGGCTGTGCTCTTGCCGAAGTGAGCGCGCACATTCTGGCGCAACGCCACGCCGTTGTCCTGGGCTTCCGGGAGTTGCAGCCGGGGCTCGAGCGGGACCTCCGTGCCGGGCAGGCGGCTGCCCTTGCCATGGCCCTCGCGGAGCTGGCCTCCGGTCAGTCACCGGCCACGACAGCACGTCAGACCTTGCAGGCCCAGCACCCGGTGCGAGGCCCGGAGGTCATGATCCGCACGGACGGCAGCGCCGACAAGCAGACGGGCGCCCTGAGCCTGGGTTACCTGCTGAATGCCCAGCCCTACGCCCTGAGCCTGCGCGGCGTGGCCGGTCACGAGGGTCTGGCGGAACGGGAAGCCATCCGGTTGGCTCTGTTGCATGCCCAGGTGCTGGGCTACACGCGCTTTCATGTACAGAGCGACCACATGTTCCATGTCCGGCGTTACGACGAGGCGCTGATTCACCGGGGCCGCCGGAAATCCGAATCGCTCGAGCGCCTCGATGCGATGGTGGACGCTCTGGGGCCTCAGGTGACGTTCGAGTATGTCAGCAGCCTGAATACCGGAGCCCCACACCGCATGGCCCTGCACGCCCTGGCACTCGACCGGCTGGCCAGGAACGAGGCGCTTTCGCGTGCCCAGGCGGTGGCGCTGCGCCGGGTCCATTACGCCCTGAAAGCTGGCGGAGATGTCCTGTACTGAAAGAGGGTGCGTCTGGGTTCCTCATCTGGGCAGCGGGGACACAGAGGTCACCCGCTTTCCGAAGCGCAACGCTGGATCCGGGTGGGACGGTCTCGGAGCACAGCCCCGAACGTCCTCGCCCGGCTCAAGGTTCCGGATCCTCAGCCGTCCCTTCAGCTGTACAGATCTGCCCGGCTCAGGGGCAGACCAGCGCTGCGCTGGGCGTCCGGCTTGGCCAGCAGGCTCTGAAACAGTGTCAGGTGCCCTTTCTGGAAGTAATGCCCGCAGGCGCCCAGGTAAATGCGCCACAGGCGGAAACGTTCCGGACCCAGGGCCGCCAGCGCCTCCTCGCGGTGCTGTTCCAGGTTCGCGGCCCAATGGCGCACCGTCAGGGCATAGTGTTCGCGCAGGTTTTCCACGTCGCGCACCTCGAACAGTGCTTCCGAGGCGTGCTTGAGGGTCTCCCACACCGGCAGCAGCTCGCCGTCGGGGAACACATACTTGCGAGCGAAGTTGCCGCTTTGCAGCCACATGGGCACCCGCGCCTGCCCCAGCCCGTCGCCGATGGCGTGGTTGAGCATCAGCCCGCCGGGTTTCAGGGCCGCATAGGCCGCGCGGAAGTAGGTGGGCATGTTCTTGCGCCCCACGTGCTCGGCCATACCAATGCTGCTGATCTTGTCAAAGGCCCCTTCGCCTGTGGCCAGAACGTCGCGGTAATCCCGCAGTTCCAGCGTGACCTGACCTTCCAGTCCAGCGGCCGCCACCCGGGCACGCGCCTCGTGCAGCTGCGCTTCGCTGAGGGTGACGCCCAGCACCTGCACCCCGTACTTCTGGGCCGCATAGATCGCCAGACCGCCCCAGCCGCAGCCGATGTCGAGCAGGCGCTCACCCTTTTGCAGGCGCAGTTTGCGGCAGATGTAGTCGAGCTTGGCCTCCTGCGCCTGATCCAGCGTTTCCTGTCCGGTGGGGAAATAGGCGCAGGAATAGACCATGCGCTGGTCCAGCCACAGTTTGTAGAAGTCGTTGGACACGTCGTAGTGGTAGGTGATGGCCTGACGGTCGCGTTCGCGGCTGTGCTGGGGCCCTTCCAGCGTGGCGGTGACCGGAGCCGGCGCGCCGCCCGCATGCCGGCGCAGAAGCTGCACGTCCCGGGCCATGGTGGCCAGGGACGCCGGCGAGAACGAGCCTTCGAAGTCGTCTGCCAGCCCCGCGACCGCCCCAATATCTCCTTCGATCTCGAAGTCACCGCGCAGGTAGGCCTCGCCCAGGGCCAGGTCTACCGGCAACCTCATCATGCGTCCCAGCGCCCGGTCACTGTTCAGCACCAGTCTTGCCTGGGGCGGGGTCTGCCCCCCCGGCAGCACCGTGCCGTCCCACAGGACCATCTCAAAGGCACGTTTGTCAGGTAGGACGGTGCTCAGCAACCGCAGGCTGGCGTCACGGACCTCCTGCGGAGTGGGGGCGGGGCGGGTCGCCTGACGGCCCGCGAGGGCCGCGGCACCCAGGCCGGCTGCGGCCAGGAGCGCGCGGCGCCCGGTGATGGGAGAAGAAGTCATGGTGCCGACAGAATAGGGAGCCGGGGGGCTGGGCGCCAGCGCAACTCCAGCTGCAAAGCGTTCATGTGTGGCTGGGCGCGGGGCCGGAGGGTGCTGGCCTTTCGGGGAAGACCGGCAGATCGCTACCGGCTGGTCCTGCTGGTCTTGTGGGAACACACCGAACGGCTCCACACCCGCAGGCTGTTCTTCTCCCGTCTGACCTGCCCGCCAGCTATTGGTGCCGGGCACCGACCCATCCGGGGTTTCTATGGACTAGAAGAGTCCGCTGCAGCGAACGGCACCCGACCTGACCACGGCCTTGCGGTCTATCCGGCTCCCGCACTTCGTTCAGCTCCTGCCGGGGCCATAGATCCAGTCCTTCACCCTGGCTGGCGCCTCCCGGGTCATTTCTGAAGCGGCTGGCACGGCTCCAGACATGACACAGATCTAACGTCGTCCTGCCAGTTTCAGCAGCACCGCTCCCGCCACAACCGCGATCAGGTCCGGGGCGTAGGCTGCCAGCGCCCCGGGAATCGCCCCGTTCTCGCCCATGATGCGGAATACGCTCCAGGTTGCGTAATACGCGAAGGCCAGCAGCAGGGCCCATACTAGCCCCAGGTCCCGCCCACTCTGGAAGGTAAAGACCGCCAGGCTCACGGCGAAAAAGGCCAGGGCCAGCGCCGCCAGCGGTTCGGCGAACTTCTGATGCAGGGCGGTGAACTCCGCAGGTGCCTGAATGTGCTGCTGGCGGTAGGAGTTGGTGCGGGCCAGCAGCTCACGCAGCGGCAGGTAGGTGGCCTTCAGCGCCTTGCCGCCGGTGTCCAGGTCTGCCTGCACGTCCTGAACCGGCAGGGTGCCGCGCTCGAAGCTCAGGATGGTGACGGGACGGCCATCCTGATAGGTCACCCGCTGCCCGCCCTGAAGTTCCAGCACATTGCTGCCGGCCTTCAGGCGGCCCTCCCGGGCGGTGATCACCTCGCGCGGCACCGAGCCGCCCTGCATGGTCACGATCCGCAGGCCGCGCAGTTCGCCGCCGGCCCTGACCTCCGCCACGCTGATCGCGCGGCCCAGCGCGTCGCGAAGCACCAGGCTCTGCCCGCCCGCTTCCTGCGCGCCCAGCCCGATCACCCGGGGATTGTCAAATACGATCTCCTGCTTGACCTTGCGTTCCTCGATCTTGGTGCGGGGCAGCAGGCCCTCGCCGATCCCGAAGGCCAGTAGCGTCACCCCCAGGCCCAGCAGCAGCACCGGCCGGAACAGCCGCCGCGCCGGAATTCCGCTGGCCAGTGCAGCCTTGAGTTCCGAGTCGCTGCTCAGGCGCGAAAGGCCCAGCAGGGTGGCAAACATCAGAGCAATGGGCAGGGCGCGCGCCGCCGCTTCTGGAACGTTGAGGGCCAACACGCGGGCCACCAGCAGCGGCCGCGCGCCCTTGGCCAGCAGCGGCGCAATCACTTCCTGCAGGGCCGCCAGCACAAACAGCACGATGACCGAGGCCAGCGCCCCGATCAGCAGCGGCAGGATCTCGGCCAGGACATAGCGCTCGAAACGCTTCATGTGCGTCTCCGGGGCCAGCCGAGGTTCATCGGAGCCTCCAGGCCAGCACGCCTGCCAGCAGCAGGAAGGTCAGGTTGGGCAGCCACGCGGCCAGGGCAGGGTCCATGGCGCCGGCCCGGGCCAGCTGCGGGGCGGTAGACCACAGGATGTAGAAGGAAGCAATGAATACCAGCACCGCCGCAAAGGCCGTGGCCCGGTTGCGGATCAGCAGACCCAGGGCGCCGGCCGCCAGCGCAAAGACCACCGGCGTGACCGGATCGGCCACCCGTGTGGCCAGCTGATACAGGTAATCGCGGCGCTGGGTGGGGCTGAGCTCACGCTTGAGAGCTGCGCGCAACTGGGCGTTGCTGAGCTGCTTGGCCTCGGCTGGCGGGGGCTGCAGCGTGTCGCGCTGGGGAAGCACCAGGGTTCCGGTCTCCTGACGGGGAGGCTCACCCGGGCGCACCACCCAGGCATTCTGGAGGGTCCAGGTGCGTGCCTTGGCATCCCAGATCCCGGTGGTGGCGGTCAGGGTTTCGTCACCGCGCTGCACCATCACTCCGGTCAGTTCGGCGCGGTTGCCCCCCTCGGCGTTCACCACCCGGCTGGCGTAATACAGCGCACCCGCCGGGGCAAAGGTGTAGTGCTCCTGGGTGGGCGGAGGAGGTGTCTGCTCGTAGATGCGGTACCACGCGCGGTCCCACTGTTTCAGCCCGGCCGGCACCAGGGTTCCGGCGTTGTATGCGGCAATCAGCCCCACCAGAGCAAAAGGCAGGAGCAGCGGCCAGACCAGACTCAGGGGCCGCACCCCAGCCGCCAGGATGGCCTTGAATTCGCTGTCGCGCTGCATGCGCGAAAAAGCCAGCAGAATGGCGAACGGCACTGCCAGGACCAGCGTCCGGTTCAGAATGGTCGGCAGAATCGCGCCAAAGGCCGCCACCGCCTTCCACAGCGGAGGGTGATAGGTCAGCAGTTTGGCCACGGTGGTGCTGAGCACGTCCGTCATCTGCAGGGTCAGGAACAGCGCGGCGCCCGCCGCGTACCAGCGAAGCACCTCGCGCAGCACGAAGCGGGTCAGGATGGACGGCACGCGAGCGATTCTAGCGGGCGCGGATGAGGGCCGGTACAACAAAGAAGGCCCCTGCCCGCAAAGGGGCAGGGACACAGGTCAGAGAACTTAACCGGTCTGGGGGGTCAGCGGCATTTCCCACCCGAGGCGCTCGCGGCGGGCCACCTGCTCGTGCACGCGCAGGATCGCGGCGTTGCCGTGCGCGCCGTGTTCCTGAATGGCGCGCGCCGTGGCAGTGTCCAGGTAGGCCATGCGCAGCAGTTCGGTGCTGTTCAGGCCGTCGCGGGTCTGCTTAACCCCACGCTCGCGGCGGATGGTCGCGCTGTCGGTGCCCAGCACGCTGCGGTTGCTGATGCTGCCCAGCTGGCCGTAGACCTGTCCCGAGCCGCCGTGACGCGAGACGGTGCTGAGCAGTTCGCGCCGGGCATGGGTGCTTTCCAACCGGGCGGCCAGCCAGCGCCGGGCTTCGGGGTCGGGGTTGCGCTCGGCGATCTGGGCACTCAGGCGCACGTCGCCCTGCATGGCCCGTGACAGCAGGGTCTGGGCGCGCTTGCGCCAGCGCTTGGCCTCAGCGGTGTCGAGCACGAAGGCCAGGCGGGTGAATTCGTCGGGGTGAAGGGTCGGCTCGGCGCCCGCGCCGAAGTCGCGCTCGGAGCTCTGAAGGTCCTGGGTCCGGGCAAAGTCAGCCCAGTCGGCGGGAAAGGCGAGGCCCAGCTGGGCCAGCGCGGCGGCGGCGTTGATCAGGCCGTCCGCGCTCACGGGAAGCCGGACGTTGCCGAATTCGAGGATGTTCGGAAGGCTCTTCATACGAGGAGTATAGCACAGATTATGTTTGAAGCATAATTCTGCGAGGGTTTCAGACAGCTTTTCCGAGAGCCAGCGCTTCTCGAAAGCGACCTTCGATGTGCCGTCACAGCCACACTTTTCGCAGAAGGCTCGTGCTGCGTCCCGTCCCGCACCCGTCATCAGCATCACCTTGTAAGCCCTGGCTCCTGGGCCCGACATTCTGCTTACGTCAGAAACCGGCGACCCACCCCCTGGCCCCGCACCGCAGCCTCGGTCCCCACACTCTCGATGACGCCGGATGGCCGCCCTTCGTAGGTCAGGCCAGGAATGAGGGCCAGGGTCAAGGTTCCTAGCGGCCGTCCGCCAGTCTCGGCCAACAGCAGGGTCAGGCCCGGCTGCGCCCACATGGCTTTCCAGGCCCGCATATGCGCCGGCTTCAGGTCCAGCGGGTGCCGGGTCCTGAGCTGCCGGTAGAGGCCCAACAGCGCCGGCAGGTCGTCCTGGCATGCCTCCCGAATCTTCACGTCGTCTACTCCGGGATTCTCCTGCATGACCTCATCTCCTGCCCACCCGGTCACGCTACACTGTCAGGTCTGTACCTCAGGCGGTCACCGTGACCGCGAGGATCGGCGCGAGGCCCTGACGCGGGGCGGAAGCGACACCGAAAAGGAGCGTCTACAAATGCATAAAGTTGCCATCGTCGGCCGACCGAACGTCGGCAAATCCAGCCTGTTTAACCGCCTGATCGGCCGCCGCGAAGCGGTCGTGGCCGACTTTCCCGGGGTGACCCGCGACGCAAAAGAAGGGTTGATGCTGTACCACAACCACCGCATCACCCTGATCGACACCGGCGGCCTGTGGAGCGGCGACGAGTGGGAAGCCGCCATCCGCGAGAAGGCCGAGTGGGCCATGGAGGGTGCGCAGGCTGTGGTCTTCGTGCTCGACCCCCGCGAGGGCCTCAGCGCCGCCGACTACGAGGTTGCCGAGTGGCTGCGCCGTGTCGGCAAACCCGTCATTGTGGTGGCCAACAAGATCGACAGCCCCAAGCATGAGGTCTATCTGGCCGAACTGTGGGGTCTGGGCTTCGGCGATCCGGTGGCCATCAGCGCCGAGCACGCCCGCGGTCTCGATGAGCTGCTCGACCGCGTCATGACCCACCTGCCGGCCGATGACGAGGACGTGCCGGAAGTCGCGCCGATCCGCATCTCGCTGATCGGGAGGCCCAACGTGGGTAAGTCCAGTCTGCTCAACGCCATCACCAACACCGACCGCGCCATCGTGGCCGACCAGCCCGGGACCACCCGGGACAGCCTGGACGTGGAATGGGATTTCGGCGGTCAGCGCTTCGTGCTGGTGGACACTGCCGGCATCCGCAAGAAGCCCGACACGGCCATTGAGGACTACGCCATCCAGCGCTCGCAGGCCGCCATCGAACGCAGTGACCTGATCTGGCTGGTCGTGAACGCGACCGACATGGGCGACCACGAGCTCAAACTGGCCAACCTGGCCTACGACAGCGGCAAGCCGGTGATAGTGGTGGTCAACAAGTGGGACCTGGTGCCGGACGAGGAACTCAAGCGCACCGAGAAGGACCTGAACCAGAAGCTGCACCATATTTCCTTCGCGCCGCGCGTGTACACCAGCGCCATCAACGACTACGGGATTCACGAGATGCTGGCCGAGGCCATGAAGCTGCACGACAAGTGGCAGAGCCGCATTCCGACCAGCGAGCTCAACCGCTGGCTGGAGGTCTGGCAGATGCGCCAGGCCGTGCCGAACTTCCACGGCAAGAAACTCAAGATGTACTTCATGACCCAGGTGGAGACCGCGCCGCCCACCTTCGCCATCTTCTGCAACCGCGCCGACTTCGTGACCCGCGCCTACGAGGGCTTCCTGCAAAACCGCATCCGCGAGGACCTGCAGCTGGCCGGTGTGCCCGTACGGCTCAAGTGGAAGGAAAAGGGCCCTTACAAGCGCGGCAAGAAGGGCGAGGAGGGCGAGGACTGAACTGAGCGGGCTTAGGCTGAGGGCATGAGCGAGTTCCTGACCCTGCCCGGCGACCTGCCCGCTCCCGCTGATGACGGCGCCTGCGCGCACTTGGCAGGCCTCCCGCTTCCGTCTATGGCCCTGCCCGGAACCGATGGTCTTAACACCGACCTCTCCGCCTTGCCGGAGAGGTCGGTGTTGTATATCTACCCGCGCACGGCCCGTCCAGGCGTGCCCATGCCGGAAGACTGGGACCTGATCCCCGGGGCCAGAGGCTGCACGCCGCAGTCCTGTGCCTTTCGGGACCATCACGCCGAGTTGCGTTCAGCTGGCGCGCGGGTGTTTGGACTCAGTGTCCAGAACACCACCGAGCAGCGGGAGGCGGCGACGCGGCTGCACCTCCCTTTTCCACTGCTGTCGGACGCCGGGCGTGCTCTGTGCAGCGCACTGCGCCTGCCGACCTTCCAGGCAGGCGGAGAGACCCTGCTGCGCCGTGTCACCCTGATCCTGCAGGGCGGCCTGGTCGAACATGTCTTCTATCCCGTATTTCCTCCCGACCGCAATGCGTCCAAGGTACTGGCCTGGCTGGCCGATCATCCGGAACCCTGAAAAAAGCATGATGGAGGCAGCCCCCGCAGAAGGGCCGCCTCCATCATTGGACCTGAGGTTAGGGCTGGTAGGTCTTGAGCCCGCCGCTGTACCCCGGCAGGGTCCGGGTGCGGTAGAACACCAGGCTGATCGGTAGATTGCTGCCACTGGACGGCACAAAGTCAATCTTCAGCCGGTCGGACTGCGCGCGCCACAGCAGCACCGGATGCTCGGGCTGCAGAGCATTGCCCTGACGCGGCAGTTTGATGGTCTGGTTAAACGGACCGTCCTGGACATTCATGGCGCCCCGGTACAGGCCACCGCGTGGGCTCAGGGCCACGGCCGTCCCGCTGGCGCCATTGACCTCCAGGTCGTACAGCACCCCGTAGTTCCCGGCCAGACGCACGGGCTGACGGGTCAGGGCGTCCACGCCGATCACGGCCGGGTCCACCTGTCCGTCCCCGATCACGATGCGGGTGGGCAGTGCCCCCAGATTGACGCGCAGGCTGCGCACCGCGCCCGGGAAGGTGCCGCGCACGTGACGGCCGTCCGGCTGCAGGTAGGGCAGCTGCTGGGCGACCTGCGCCGTGGGGGGAAGGCTCGCCTCCAGCATCAGGAAGGTCAGCTCCACCCGGCCCGAGGCATCGATGTCCTGCATGATGTTCACGCCGCTGCCCGGGTTCAGGGTCGGGCTGGCATATACGGCGGCCGACTGCCCCGGGGCCAGACTCAAGGTGGCGCCGCCGGTGCTGGCAAAGTACTCCAGCAGGGTGACCTGCCCCAGCAGACCCTCGATGCGGGTGGGGGCCGTTTCACCCTGACGCTCGGTGCGGACCTCCACCTCGCGGCTTTCCAGGTTGCGCGCCAGAATATACAGGCGCGCGGGGCGGCCCAACCCATTCATGTGATAGGCCAGCAGGCGCGCGCGGCCCGAGAGGCTGTCCTGGTACAGCACCCCGCTCTGGCTGGGCACTTCAGGACTGTCACTGAACAGCAGCGGGTAGTTGGGCCCCTGAATGACCGTAGGCGCCGCAGCCGGGTAGCTCAGCACCTGTGGATCGGGAAACGCGTCGCCCGGCTGCGCGTACTTCAGCGCGTAGGTCAGCGGGGTGTCGATCGGGGTGCCTTCCACCCGGATGGTGCGGGTGAAGGGCTGGCTCTGCAGGCCGCGGCTGTTGGTCACGGCCAGGCTGACCGTATAGGTGCCCGGCTGGAAAAACACGTCCTGGCGGCCACTCCAGCGGCGCCCTGTGATGTCGGCACCGTCCGGGTCGTAGGGGTACTCGGTGTAGATCACCCGCTCGCCGGGCGCGTAGACACTCTTGTCGGTCGAGAAGCGGGCCTGGGGAGCCGACGGGTTGCCCCCCTCACGCAGCGCAGTCAGGGTCACGGTGCGTCCCGAATCGTCGGCAGCACTCAGGTTGGCGTTCAGGGCGTCGGCCAGCGAACGCACACTGACATACAGCACCCCGCCCACTGTGGCGGCGTTGCCAGCAGGCTGCGGAAGGCCGGAAAGCGACACCTGATGACGGCTGGTGTCCACGCTCAGGCGGCCCAGCTGTGTCTGGCCGTTGCCGGCGGTCAGGGTCTGGCCCAGCAGGGCGGCCATTTCACGCAGCGGCAGCATGCTTCGTCCGCCCACGTTGCGCGGGACATTCTGCAGGCGCACCGGCTCGCCATTGATATAGGCCGTGGCCTGATCCACCGTGAAAGTCAGCTGCACCGAGCCCACCCGGGTCACCGCGGCCTGGGCGCTCAGCACAGGGGTGGCACTCAGCGGGGCACCCAGCAGGGCGAGCATCAGCAGGCCACCGGCAGAGGTTCGTCGGCGGGTCCGGAGGCGGAGGTTAGAAGCAAACCGTGCAAAACACATCCGCCGAGTATGCCCGCAGAGTCTGATCCATGTCTGCCGGGTCTTTCCCGGTCCCCGTTATCCGGACGAAACCGTGAAGAGTACATCAGGAACATGAGGGCCTGACACCGCAGAACTTGGTGAAGACGCTCCTCTTCGTGGAGCGCAGCGTGGCTCTAGACTGGAGCATGTCCGTAACCCAGGAGTGCTGCCGTTGAGCTGGCCCCGCTGGGCCTGGGCGCTCCTGGGCGGGGCCGGAGTGCTGCTGGTCGTGATCGTGCTGGTGATGCCGCGCGGCGGCGGGCAGGACCTGAACAACTCGGATTTTATGCAGGCACTGAAACAGGGCGAGGTCAGTAGCGCCATTGTGACCTTTCAGAACGGCACCGCCGCGATCAGCGGCCAGCTGAAAAACGGTGATCCCTACCACACCCGGGGCCTGGCCAGCGACCCGGCCCTGCGGCTCGAGGCGCTGCAGGCCAGAGGCGTGAACGTGCAGTACGCGCCCACTTCCCGGCTGAGCGGTCTGAGTCTGCTCAGCGGACTGCTGACCCTGGCTCTGATCGCCGGACTGGTGATGGTGCTGCTGCGCAGCCGTCAGGGAAACAGCCAGGACACGACGAGTCAGTTTGGGAAGTCGAAGGCGGCGGTGATCAGCGAGGGGCAGGTAAAGCTGAACTTCACCGACGTGGCGGGCTGCGACGAGGCCAAGCAGGAC